>JAOUGZ010000043.1 GCA_029865405.1 Betaproteobacteria bacterium | reverse complement strand
GCGTCATTGGGCGGGGGGCTTCACGCCGCCGAACGGCACCAGCGGGGCCGGCTGCGGCGCGGGCTTGGCGGCGGGCTCGGCGACCGGCTCGATCGGCTCGAGCGGCTGCGCCTGCGGCGGCGCGACCACGATCGGCGCGGCGCCGGGGCGCGCGCCGCTCGAGGCCTCGGTGCCGGCGGCGAATTCCAGCGCGCCGCCCGCGGGGCGCGCGAGCGTGCGCACCAGGCGTGGCGTGATAAGCAGCACGATCTCCTTGCGGTTGCTGGTGTCGCGCGTGCTCGAAAAGAGGCGCCCTGCGACCGGCAGGTCTCCCAGCCCGGGCACGCGGCTCGCTGAGCGGCGGTCCTCGTCGCTGATCAGGCCGGCGAGCACCTGCGTCTCGTTGTCGCGCAGGCGCAGGTTGGTCGCGGCGTTGCGCGTGCCGATCTGGTAGGTGAGGCTGCCGCCGCCCCCGCTCCCGGTGCTGCGCACTTCGCGCACGATGCTGCTCACTTCGAGCCCGACCTTGATGCCGACCTCGTCGTCCAGAGAAATGAGCGGCTCGACCTCGAGCTTCAGCCCCACGTCGAGGTACTGCACCGACTCCGAGACGAAGCCGCCGGTGGCCGCGGCGGTGGTGGTGATCACCGGGACGCGGTCGCCGATGTGGATGCGCGCCTTCTCACGGTTCTTGACGCGGATACGCGGGTTGGCGAGCACCACCGCGGCGCCGTCGGTCTGGCGCAGGCTGAACAGGAACAGCGGGTCGCTGAAGGTGAGCTGTACCAGGCTCGAATTGCGGTTCAGCCACTCCGGCAGGCCCACGGTGCCGGGCACGCCCGCGGCGCCGACCAGGCCCATGGCGAGGGAGTCGGGGTACTGGATGCCGAGCTCGCGCAGGAAGTCGCGGCCGATCTCGAGCACCTCGACCTCCAGCACCACCTCGGGCTCGGCGAGGTCCTGCGCGGCGATCAGCCGCTCGGCCAGCCGGATCGCCGCCGGCGTGTCCTTGATCACCAGCAGGCCGATCTTCTCGTCGATGAAGATGTCGCGCGTCTTCACCAGCGTGCGGATCATGTTCGCGGTCTGCTTCACGTCCGCGTTGGCGAGGTAGAAGCCCTTCACCACCAGCTCCTGGTATTCGCGCAGCTTCTGCGGCGTGTTCGGGAACACGAACACCGTGGTCTCGTTCAGCACCTTCTGCTCGAGCTGGTTGGTGAGCAGCACCATGCGGATCGCCTCCTCGACGCTCGCCTCGCGCAGCGTGATGCTGGTCCTCTGGTCGGTGCGCACGTCGCGGTCGTAGACGAAGCTCACGCCGGTGGCGCGCTGCAGCACCTCGAACACGTTGCGCACGGTGACGTCGCGCAGCTCGAGCGACACCGGCCTGGCGGTGGCGGGCTTGAGCTCCGCGCTGACGATCACCGGCTTCACCAGCTTGTCGTCGATGGCGCGCTGCAGCCGGCGCGCATCGCGCTGCTGCGGGTTGCCGGCGAGCACCGGGCGCAGCAGGTCCTGCGCCTCATGCAGCCGGCCGCTCTTCGCGAGCTGCTCGGCCGCCGCGATCACCTCGCGGTCGCGCCGGTCGGTCGCCAGCTGCACCAGCCCGTTCGCGGCGCGCGCGTTGGCGGCGTCGTGCACCTGCACGCGGCGCAGGAACGCCTCGGCGGCGTCGAGCTGGCCGGCGCCGCGCAGCACCTCGGCCTGCGCCAGCCACTGCGCCACCAGCAGGTCGCGCAGCCTGAAATACTCGCCGCGCACCGCGGCGTTCTGCGGGTCCTCGCGCGCCGCACTCTGCAGCAGCGCGAGCGCCTCCTCGCCGCGGCCTTCGCCGAAGCGCTTGCGCGCTTCCTCGACGGACGTCGGCAGCGCCGCGCAAGCGGCGAGCATCAGGCAGCAGACGGCGATCCTGGCGTTCATGGTGACTCCCCGGCGGGCCGGACGTGGACGGTAAGGCGAATCTGGGCGTCGAGCTGGCTGTCGAGCGCCTTCTTGCGTTCGAAGCGCAGCGCGTCGATCGAGGCGATCGGCATGTCCTTCAGCACCGCGGCGACGAAGTCGCGCAGCTGCGGGTAGCTGCCGCGCACCGGCAGGTTCACGCGGTAGGACCACAGCCCCGCACCGCGCCGCTCGAGCCGGTACTCGCCCTGCGCGAGGTCGAGCCCGGCGCGGCGCGCGAGGCGGTGCAGCCGCTCGAGCTCGTCGGTGAGCGCGGCGGCGGACGGAAACAGGCGCTGGAAGCGGCGCAATTCCTCCTCGGGTCCGCCCGCGGCCACCGGCCGCAGCGGCGAGCGCGCGCGCAGGCGCTCGAGCGCGAGCTGCTGCGCGGCGAGCTCCGCCTGCGCCGGCTGCAGCGCCGAGATCCAGAATCCGGCGCTGGCGAGCAGCACGCCAATGCCGAGCACCCCGGGCACGCCGAGCCGCTGCAGCCAGGCGTTGACGCGCATCCTCACGGCGCCGCCTTCATCGACGCCTGCACCGAGAACTGCACCGGGCGGCGCGGGTCGTCGCGCTGCACCTGGTGGCTCACCACGTGCACTTCGCCCAGGCCCGGGGCCGCGCCCAGCCGGCGCACGTAGTCGAACATCGCCTCGCGGTTGCGCGCCTCGGCGGTGAGCTTGACGAGGCGGCTGTCGGCGTCGGGCTGCAGCTGCAGCAGCGCGACGTCGCGCGTCGCCGCCTGCTCGATCGCCAGCACCAGCGTGCCCCAGGGCAGCGCGAGCTGCCGCACCACGCGCTCGGCGTCGCGCACTTCCTCGTCGAGGCGCTCGCGCGACAGGCGCGGGGCGGCCTGCCGCGCCGGCCCCACCAGCCCGGCGGCGGCCTCGATGCGCGCCAGCTCGGACTGCGCGCCGCGATACTCGAGCAGCAGCCCCCCCGCCACGGCGAGCGCGATCGCGAGCAGCGCCACGCCCGGCCACGGCGGCCGGCGCGCGGCGGCGACATAGTCCAGGTTGACGCGCGCGGGCCTCATGCCGGCAACTCGCGGAACGTCCAGCCGCCGGCTGCGCCCTGCGGCGCGGCGGCGCCGGCGAGCAGCACGAGGTCGGGCGTCGGGCCCGGCGCGCGATGGCGGCCGCGCTCGAGCACATCGAGCCAGTCTCCCTTCGCGTTCTGCACCGAGCGCCAGCCTTCCTTGTCGTGCAGCGCGGCGCACGCGCGCTCGGGCTCGGCGAGCACCAGCCAGGCGCCGGCGGCGGGAAACTCGCCCCGCCAGCGGTTGATGGCGAGCATCAGGGCGGGCTGCACGGAGGCGAGCCGCGCCTTGCCCGAGCGCGGGAAGCACGCCTGCAGGCCCTCGAGCAGGCCGCGGTCGATCGCGCTCGCCAGCCCCTCGCTCCAGCGGAACACCCAGGATCGGGCGCGCTCGCCGTGCACCCGGGCAAAGTGATGCCGCAGGTACGCCTGCTCCTCGGCCGCGTCGGCGAGCGCGTCGCTGCCGGGTACGAGCGCGTAGCGCACGAAGGCGCCCGACAGGACGACGGTGACGCGCGTCCAGTCCTTGAACTCGAGGCTGCGCACCGCGGCGAGCGCGCCCTGCCAGGGCTCGGGCCCGAAGCCCGGGTCGCAGGCGACGCGCTGCGCGCCGAGCGACACCTCGCTGCGCGAAAGGTGGACCAGCGCGCGCTCAGGAAACAAACGTGACACGGTTGATCTCCTGCAGCGTGGTTTCGCCCGCCCTGACCGCCTCGAACGCCGCTTCGCGCAAGAAGCGCGTGCCGGCGCGGCGCGCGGCCTCGCGCAGCTGGCGCACCGGCGCGCGGCCGGTGATCAGCTCGCGCAGCTCGTCGTTCAGGATCATGAGCTCGGCGATCGCCTTGCGCCCCTTGTAGCCGGTGCCGCGGCATTCGCGGCAGCCGCGGCCGATGCGGAACTTCCAGCCCTTGCAGTCCTCCGCGCGCAGCCCGGACTCGGCCAGCAGGCCGGCCTCCGGCTTCTCGGCGGCCGCGCAGTGCGGGCACACCATGCGCACCAGGCGCTGCGCGAGGATCGCGTTCAGCGCGGAGACGAAGCCGTACAGGTCGACGTTCATGTGCATGAAGCGGCCGATGACGTCGAACACGTTGTTGGCGTGCACCGTGGTGAACACCAGGTGCCCAGTGAGCGCCGACTGCACGGCGATGTTGGCGGTCTCCGGATCGCGGATCTCGCCCACCATGATCTTGTCGGGGTCGTGGCGCAGGATCGAGCGCAGCCCGCGCGCGAAGGTGAGGCCCTTCTTCTCGTTCACCGGGATCTGCAGCACGCCGGCGAGCTGGTATTCGACCGGGTCCTCGATGGTGACGATCTTGTCCTGGCCGCTGTTGATCTCGCTGATCGCGGCGTAGAGCGTCGTGGTCTTGCCGCTGCCGGTGGGCCCGGTGACGAGCAGCATGCCGTAGGGCTCGCGCGACAGGCGCCGCAGCTTCGCCACGTCGGCGGCTTCCAGGCCGAGCGAGTCGAGCGACAGCTGCTGCTGCGTGGCCTCGTACAGCGACTGCTTGTCGAGCACGCGCAGCACCGCGTCCTCGCCGTGGATGCTCGGCATGATCGAGACGCGGAAGTCCACGCTGCGGCCGCGCTCGAGCGCCTTGAAGCGCCCGTCCTGCGGCACGCGCCGCTCGGTGATGTCGAGCTCGGCGAGCACCTTGACGCGCGCGATCGCCTGCTCGGCCTGGCCGGCGTCCTGGATCAGCTTGACCTGCGTGAGAAGGCCGTCGATGCGGAACTTGATCGTCAGGCCGCCGGGCACGGTCTCCAGGTGCACGTCGCTCGCGCCGTTCATGAGCGCGTCGCGCAGCGTCGAGCGCACCAGGCGCACCACCTCGCTCGGCTCGTCGCCGATCGCCTTCAGCGACAGGTCCTCGACGCGCACGCGCTCCTCGGCCGCCGCCGCGCCCGCGCCGCGCACCTCGTCGAGTGCGCGCAGCGACTCCTCCTGCGAGGCGAGGAACGCGACCAGGTCGCCGCGGTGCACCAGGCGCCAGCTGAAGGGCTGCGCGACGCGCTCCTCGGCCCAGGCCTGCAGCTCGCCCGAGAACGGGTCGTCGAAGGCGAGCAGCAGCTCGCCCTCGCCGCGCAGCAGCGCGCAGCCGCGCTGCGCGCACTCGGCGAACGGCAGCACGTCGAAGGCGGGCGCGAGGCGGCGCAAATCGTCCATGCGCAGCGTCTGCAGGCGCAGCGTCGACGCGAGGCGCGTTGTGAACGCGTCGGGATCGAGCCCGAGCGCCTCCTCCAGCGCGTCGACCACGCGCCGGCGCGCCGCCGCGGCGGCGGCACGCGCCGCGTCGATCTGCGCCGCGCCGATCGGCTCCAGCACCGCGCTCATTGCACGCTCCCCGCCAGCTCGAAGATCGGCATGTACATGAGGATCACGATCACCCCGATCACCAGGCCGATCAGCGCCATCAGGATCGGCTCGAACAGGCGCGTGAACCAGTCCACCCAGCGCGCGAGTTCCTCGTCGTGGAAGGCGGCGATCTGCTCCAGCATCTCGCCGATGTTGCCGCCCTGTTCGCCCACGGCGAGCATGCGCAGCGCGACCGGCGTGGTGAGCCCGGCCTGGTCCATCGACTGCGACAGCCGGCCACCGTCGCTGATCGCGCGGTGCGCGGCGCGCAGGCGTTCGCGCAGCACCGGGTGCAGCAGGTCGGCGCCCATTTCCAGCGCACTTACCAGCGGCATGCCGCCGCGCACCAGCATGCCGATGGTGCGGTAGAAGCGCGCGAGCTGATAGACCTTGAGCCGCTCGCCCACCGCGGGCAGGCGCCACAGGGCGTCGGCCAGCGCCGTGCGCAGGCGCAGCGAGCGGAACGCCGACACGGCGGCGGCGGCGAGCGCCGCGAGGATCGCGAGCACCAGGATGGCGTGCTGATCGAGCGCCTGTCCCCAGGCGAGCAGCAGGCGCGAGAACAGCGGCAGGTCGCTGCCGCGCTCGGCGTAGATGTGGCCGAAGCGCGGTACCACGTAGAGCATGAGGAACAGCCCCACCGCGCCGCCGACGGCGATGAGCAGCAGCGGATAGATCGAGGCGTTGACGATGCGCTTCCTGATCGCCTCGAGCTGCGTGGCGTAAGCGATGTAACGCGCGAGCGAAGGCGCGAGGTCGCCGCTGCGCTCGGCGGCGCGCACGGTGGCGACGTAGAGCGCCGGGAAGGCGCGCGGGAACTGCTCGAGCGCCACCGACAGCGGCCGTCCCTCGCGCAGCCCGGCCGCCACGCGCTCGAGCAGCGCGCGCGCTTCGGCGCCGCGCTCCTTCTCGGCCAGCGTCTCGATCGACTCGACCAGCGGCAGCCCGGCATTGAGCAGCACGCGCAGCTCCTGGCTGAACAGCACCAGGGGAAAGCGCGCGTCCGCGCCGGGCCAGCCGAGCGCGCGCCGCGCGCGCACGCTGAGCACCGTGTAGCCGCGGCCCTCGACGCTTTGCACCGCGGTCGCCTCGTCGGGCGCCTGGAAGTCGAGCACCTCGACCGCTCCGTCGGGACCGACCGTCTTCAGCTCGTAGCGCATCGGCGCCTACCGGTTGGTGATGTCGGCGGCTTCGCCGCTGCCGCCGGGCTGGCCGTCCTTGCCGTAGGAGAGCAACTCGATCTCGGATTTCTCGCCCGGGATCTTGTACACGTATGGCTTGCCCCAGGGATCGAGCGGCACGTCCTTCCGGAGGTAGGGGCCGTTCCACTTCGGCTCGTTGGCGGGGCGCTCGACGAGCGCCTTCAGCCCGAGCTCCTTCGTCGGGTAGCGGCCGACGTCGAGCCGGTACTGGTCGAGCGCCTTCTCCAGCGCGTCGATCTGCGCCTTGGCGACGTTGACCTCGGACTTGCCCACCTGCCCGAAATAGCGCGGCGCGACGAAACCCGCCAGCACGCCGATGATCACCACCACGACCAGCAACTCGAGCAGCGTAAAGCCTGATGCACGCGAGGCGGTGGAAACCCGAGTCTTTTCAAGACCCATTACTGCCTCCTCCTGAGACCTCAATCTTATACGCCAAGGATGCGGATACGGGGTGGCTGCACTTGGATTAATGAGTCGACCCGCCGGATTCATGAGCATGTTTCGTCAATGGTGCATGGGCCCGGTGCTTTCATACCCCCAGAGGAGGGGACTCGCATGCGGCACAAGACACTTCTGGCACTTAGCTTCGCGGCGGTCTGCTTCGCTCCCGCCTGGGCGTCCCATGATCAAGGGGGGAGCGCGGCAGGACCGGCGGTCCCGGGGGAACCCGGTTTCCGAGGCGGGGTCGTGGCGGTCTCGCACCCGCTCGCCGCGGAGGCGGGGGCGAGGATGCTGCGCAACGGCGGCAACGCCATCGATGCGGCGGCGGCGATCCAGTTCGCGCTGAACGTGGTCGAGCCCGAGTTCTCGGGCATCGGCGGCGGCGGCTTCATGCTCGTCCACCTCGCCAAGGGCAAGGGCAAGACCTTCGTCATCGAGGGCCGCGAGAAAGCCCCGGCCAGCGCCGATACCACGCTCTTCACCAACCCCGACGGCAGCAACCAGAGTTTCACTGCTGCCTCGACGAGCGGGCAGGCGGTCGGGGTTCCGGGCACCTTGATGGTGGTCGCCACGGCGGTGAAGCGCCATGGGCGCAAGCGCCTGGCCGAGGTCATGCAGCCGGCGATCGAGCTAGCCGAGAACGGCTTCCCGGTGAACTTCGTCCTCGCCGGCAACGTGACCTCGTCACGCACGAACTTGTACCAGGCGACGCGCGACGTGTTCCGTCCCGGCGGCGTACCGCTGCAGTTGGGGCAGATTCTCGTGCAGCCGGATCTGGCGAAAACGCTGCGCCTGATCGCGGCGCAAGGGCCGAAGGTGTTCTACCGCGGCGAGATCGCCGCGGCGATCGTCGAGGCGCAAAAAGGCACCGCCAACGGCGGCAAGCCCGGCCTGATGACGCTCGAGGACCTGAAGAACTACGACATCGTGATCCGCGAGCCGACCCTGGGCGAGTATCGCGGCTACCGGATCGCGGCGATGTCGCCGCCGTCCTCGGGCGGGCTGACCATGATCCAGGCGCTGAAGATGATCGAGCGCTTCCCGATCGGCGACGCGGCGGCGGGCTTCGGCTTCGGCAAGGCGAATACGCTGCACGTGATGGCCGAGGCGATGCGCATCGTCTGGGCCGACCGCGCGGTGTGGATGGGCGACGAGGATTTCGTCGACGTGCCCAAGCGCGGCCTGCTGCACCGCGATTACGTGCGCGAGCGCGGCGACCTGATCAGCCTGACGGCGCGTATCCCGGGCATCGTGCCCTTCGGCGACCCGTGGCTGTACGAGTCGAAAAAGTACGCGGGCCGCACCGTGCTCGCCGCCGCGCAGCCGCTCAGCCATCCCGGCGGGTATACGACGCACTTCTCGGTGGTCGACCAATGGGGCAACGTGGTCTCGTACACCACCACCATCGAGGCCGGGTGGGGCACCGGCATCACGGTTCCCGGCTACGGCTTCCTGCTCAACAACGAGCTCACCGACTTCAATTTCGGCTTCAACATGCACCCGCGCTTCGGCGGCCCGGCGGCGAACGACGTGCAGGGCGGCAAGCGCCCGCGCAGCAGCATGACGCCGACCATCCTGTTCAAGGGCGACCAGCCGATCGCCGCGTTCGGCTCGCCCGGCGGCGCGACCATCATCAACTCGGTCTACAACGTGCTCATCAACCTCGTCGACCACGGCATGACGCTCAAGGACGCGATCGAGGCGCCGCGCATCTCGGTGACCACCGCCGGCAACTCGATCTCGCGCGAGGCCGGGTTCGACGAGGCGGAAATCGCCAAGCTGCGCGCCCTGGGCCATACCGTCAACAATCCGGGAAACATCGGCAACGTCAACGGCATCTTCATCGACCTCAGGACCGGGAAGCAATACGGGGCGGTCGATTCGACGCGCGAAGGTGGGCTCATCGGTTTGCCGAAGGCCCCCGGCAAGGGCGGCGATGACGACGATGACGACGACTGAACGGTAGGCCAGGGCACGCAGAGCGGACGCCCCGGGAGACCGGGGCGTTTGCTTTCCGGCGTACCTACCAGTCCGCGTCCACGCGCGGGTGCGCGCCGCCTGCGTCGATCCGCAGCCACGACACGATCGGCGAGCCCCAGACCTCGATGCGCCGCAGCCCCGGGAGCGGGCGGTCGTCGCGGTACGTGTGCAGGTCGCCGTGCACCAGCACGAGGCGATCGGCGTACCACGCGGCATGGGTGCGCAGCACCGCGCGCAGGCGCGCGTAGGCATCTTTCGTGCCGACGCGCTCGAAGCGCGGGTCGGCGTGCATGAACACGAAGATCGTCCGCGCGCGCCGCGACTCGGCCCACGCGAGGCTCTCGTCCAGCCACTCGAGCGTCGCCGCCATGCGCGCGTCGCCGAGGTCCGGGTCGCCGCCGCCCGGGACGTTCAGGCCGATGAAGGCCATGCCGCCCGCGTCCCAGCGCAGGTTCTCGCAGTGCCCGGGCTGGCGCTCGAGCGCGAGGCCCGGGACGTCGACGCAGAACAGCTCTCGCCAGCGCGCCAGCCGCGCCTTCGGGTCCATGCCGTGCCTGGCGCAATCGGTCCATTCGTTGTCGCCGGGCAGCAGCACGAAGGGATGGCGGATGCGCGCGAACTGCGTGCGGCGCGCTTCGATCCACGCGTTGCTGCAGCCCTGCGTCTTCGCGCTCGTGCCGATGTCGCCGACGTGCACGACGAAGGCGAGCGGCTGCGCGTTCATGCGCGCGATGAAGCCGTCGAGCTCCTGGATCTCGGACCGGGAGTAGGGCACGTCGCCAAGCACGCCGAAGGCGAGCTCGCCGGCGGGCAGCGGCGTGAGCTGCGCGCAGCCGGCGAGGAGCGCGACCAGGACAAGCCTAAATGCCGTACGCCTTCCTGAGCAGCGTCAGCGGATGCGCCTTGATCGCGCCCGGCGCCTCCTCGCCCATGCCCTGCAGGATGTGGCGCGCGGCGATCGGGCAATCGGAGCTGATGTAGTCCGGGCCGGGCTCGGCCATCTGGCGGAACACCGGGCGGCCGATCTTCATCGAATTGTCGAAGTACTCGCGCTTCACGCCCCAGGTGCCGTCGTGCCCGGCGCAGCGCTCGACCGTCGTCAGTTCGGTGCCGGGCACCATCGCCAGCATCTCGCGCGTCTTCTGCCCCATGTTCTGCACGCGCGAATGGCAGGGGATGTGGTACGAGACCTTGCCGAGCTTTTCCTTGAAGTCCTTCTTCAGCAGGCCGTCCTTCGCGCGCATGACGAAGTACTCGAAGGGATCGAACATCGCCTCCTGCACCGCCTTCACTTCCGCGTCGTCCGGGAACATGAGCGGCAGCTCCTGCTTGTACATGAGCGTGCAGGAGGGGATCGGCGTGAGGATGGCGTAGCCCTCGCGCGCCAGGCGCGCGAGCGGCGGGATGTTGAATTCTTTCAGCTTTGCCACCGCCTCGAGGTCGCCGAGCTCGAGCTTGGGCATGCCGCAGCAGGCCTCTTTCTCGACCAGCACGTAAGGCACCTCGTTGTGCTCTAGCAGCGCGAGCAGGTCGTGGCCCATGCCCGGCTCGTTGTAGTTCACGTAGCAGGTCGAGAAGATCGCGACCTTGCCGGGGGTGTTCTTGCCGTCCTTCACGGCGCTGGCGCGGCTCGGCGCGGCGGCGGCGCGGAACTTGCGGCTCGCGTAGTCGGGGAGCTGGCGCTCGCGGTGCACGCCGAGCGTCCTTTCCATGAGGGCGCGCGCGACGCCGACCTTGTTCACCGCATTCACCGCCTGCGCCACCACCGGGATCGCCGCGAGCTTGCCCATCGCATCGGTGGCGGAGAGCAGCCGATCGCGCAGGCCGGCGCCGTGGCGGCGGAACTTCACCGCCTTGGCGCGCAGCATGAGGTGCGGGAAGTCGACGTTCCAGGCGTGCGGCGGCACGTAGGGGCACTTGGTCATGTAGCACATGTCGCAGAGGTAGCACTGGTCGACGACCTTCCAGAAGTCGCCCTTGGCGACGCCGTCGACCTCCATCGTCTTCGACTCGTCGACCAGGTCAAAGAGCGTCGGGAATGCGGTGCACAGGTTGACGCAGCGCCGGCAGCCGTGGCAGATGTCGAAGACGCGCTCGAGCTCGGCGTCGAGCCTTTGCTCGTCGTAGAACTCGGCGCTGCGCCAGTCGAGCGGGTGGCGGGTCGGGGCCTCGAGGCTGCCTTCGCGGACGGTCATGGTGCCTTCCTCGTGCGAATTACAGGAGGATACGTCGCCGCGCCGCAACGCTCCAATCGAAATGCGCGATGCGGGCCATTGCGCGGCTCAATGGCGCTGCGCACGTTGTGTGCTTGACCTAGATCAACTGCAGCCGCGCGCCCGGGTGTGAGATTGGCTGCATGGTGGATCCCATCGCTGCCTGGCACGCAGACCACGTGCGTTTCGCGCGGCTGCTCGACGTCCTCGACCAGGACGTGGCGCGCTTCCACGCGGGCGAGTCGCCCGACTACGACCGCATGCACGACATCGTGCAGTGGCTGCGCACGTACTCCGACACCGCGCACCATCCGCGCGAGGACGTGGCCTTCGAGCGCATGGCGGCGCGCGACCCGTCGCTGCGCCTGCAGATCAACCGCCTGCTGCAGGAGCACCGCGTCATCGCCAACGCCGG
>JAOUGZ010000042.1 GCA_029865405.1 Betaproteobacteria bacterium | reverse complement strand
CGTGACATGGCGATGCTCCAGGCGTTCGTCGACGAGCACCGCGACACGATCCTGAAACCGCTCTCGGGCATGGGCGGCGCCGGCATCTTCCGCGTGCGGCGCGACGACCCCAACCGCAACGTCATCGTGGAAACACTGGCGCGCCACGGCGCCGAAAGCGTCATGGCGCAGCGCTTCATCCCCGAGATCAGCGCCGGCGACAAGCGCATCCTCGTCGTCGAGGGCCAACCCGCGCCATACGTGCTGGCGCGCATCCCCAAGGCGGGCGAGACGCGCGGCAACCTCGCCGTCGGCGGCAAGGGCGTGGCGCAGCCGCTGTCGGCGCGCGACCGGGAGATCGCCGGGATCATGGGGCCGCCGCTCGCGGCGCGGGGAATACTCTTCGCCGGTCTCGACGTGATCGGCGACTGGCTGACCGAGGTCAATGTCACCAGCCCGACGTGCTTTCGCGAGATCCAGGACCAGACCGGCTACGACGCGGGCGAAGTCTTCGTGCAGGCGCTGGAAGCGAGGCTGGCGCGGTGATCGGCGTGCTGGTCATCACGCACGGCACCATCGGCGAGGCGCTGCTTGCGAGCGCCGCGCAGATCCTCGGCGCGCCCGCGCAGGCGGCTGCGCTCGGCGTGGCGCGCGCCGACGCCCCCGAAGCGGTGCTGGAACGTGCGCGCGCGCTGGCCGAGCGCCTGGACGACGGCTCGGGACTGCTCGTGCTCACCGACATGTTCGGCGCCACGCCCTGCAACGTCGCGACACGGCTGCTCGCCGACGGCCGCGTCGAGGGCGTCTCCGGCGTGTCCTTGCCGATGCTGGTGCGCGTGCTGTCGCGCCGCAACGGCCCCCTCGGGGCGCTGGTGCAGCGCGCGCTCTCGGGCGGCACCGAGGGCGTGGTGCACATGAACGCGGACCGCTGCGGTGCCAAGCGCTGAGCTCACCATCGCCAACAAGCTCGGGCTGCACGCGCGCGCGTCGGCCAAGCTGACGCAGGTGGCGAGCCGGTTCGCCGCCGACGTCTGGCTGACGCGCAACGGCCGCCGCGTGAACGCGAAGAGCATCATGGGCGTGATGATGCTCGCCGCCGGGCGCGGCGCCGCGCTCACGGTGGAAGCCGAAGGCGCGGACGCCGAGGCCGCGCTGGCGGCGATCCGCGAGCTGGTGGCCGGCAAGTTCGGCGAGGCGGAGTAGGACGGTGAACTTCGTCTTGCACGGCTCGAGCGTCACCTCGGGCATCACCATCGGCCAGGCGCACCTCGTGTCGAGTGCGCGACTCGAGGTGGCGCACTACGAGATCCCGGAGCATGCGGTGCCGGGCGAGATCTTCCGCTTCGACGCCGGCATCTCGCGCGCCAAGCAGGAGCTGGCGCAGCTCGAGAGCCAGATCCCGCACGACGCGCCGGCCGAGTTCGGCGCGTTCATCAACCTGCACCGCATGATGCTCGAGGACTCGTCGCTGTCGCATGCGCCACGCGAGATCATCCGCGAGCGCCGCTGCAACGCCGAGTGGGCGCTGGTGCAGCAGATGGAGACGCTCGAGGAGCAGTTCGAGCAGGTCGAGGACGCCTACCTGCGCGAGCGCGGGGCGGACGTGCAGCAGGTGGTGGAGCGCGTGCTGAAGGCGCTGATGGGCCAGCGCGCACCGCTCGCGCCCAAGCTCAGCGACGAGCACAAGCTCATCGTGGTGGCGCACGACCTCTCGCCCGCCGACATGCTGCTGTTCAAGCGCCACGAGTACGGCGGCTTCGTCACCGACGTCGGCGGCGTCACCTCGCACACCGCGATCCTCGCGCGCAGCCTCAACATCCCGGCGCTGGTCGGACTGCACCATGCGCGCCACATGATCCGCGAGGGCGAGCTGCTGATCGTCGACGGCATCCAGGGCGTGCTGGTGGTGGACCCCGATCCCCTGGTGCTCGCCGAGTACCGCCTGCGCCAGTCGCAGCACGAGCTGGAAAGGAAGAAGCTCGGGCGCCTGAAGAGCACGCCCGCGGCCACGCTCGACGGCACGGCGATCGAGCTCTTCGCCAACATCGAGCTGCCGCAGGACCTGGACAAGGTGCACGAGTCGGGGGCGCAGGGCATCGGCCTGTTCCGTACCGAGTTCCTGTTCATGAACCGCAAGGACCTGCCGGGCGAGGACGAGCAGTTCGAGGCCTACCGCGAGGTGGCGCGCAAGATGGCGGGCAAGCCCGTGGTGATCCGCACGCTCGATATCGGCGCCGACAAGGCGCTCGACGGCCACGTCGAGGAGATGCCCAATCCGGCGCTCGGGCTGCGCGCCATCCGCTACTGCCTGTCCGAGCCGCAGATCTTCCTCACGCAGCTGCGCGCCATCCTGCGCGCCTCGCACCACGGCAAGGTGCGCATCCTGCTGCCGATGGTGGCCCACGCGCACGAGGTCGACCAGGCCCTGGTGCTCATCGGCCAGGCGCGCCAGCAGCTCGACGAGCGCCGCCAGCCCTACGACCCGGACGTCGCGGTGGGCGCCATGATCGAGATCCCGGCGGCGGCGCTCGCCCTGTCGATGTTCATCAAGCGGCTGGATTTCCTGTCGCTCGGCACCAACGACCTGATCCAGTACACGCTCGCCATCGACCGCACCGACGACGCCGTGGCGCACCTGTACGACCCGCTGCACCCCGCCGTGCTGCACCTGGTGGCGCAGGTCATCCATACCGCCCAGCGCGCCAAGACGCCGGTGGCGGTGTGCGGCGAGATGGCGGGCGACCTTGCGCTCACGCGACTGCTGCTGGGCTTCGGACTGCGCAACTTCTCCATGCACCCGGCGCAGCTGCTGGCGATCAAGGAGCGCGTGCTGCGCACCGACCTCGCCGCGGCCGAGCCGCTCGCGCACAAGGTGCTGCGCTCCACCGACGCGGCGAAGACGCGCGAGCTTCTGGCGCAGCTCAACGCCTGAGAAAGGCCCCCGATGCCCGGACCGCTGGATGGCGTGCGCGTGCTGGACCTCACCACCGTGGTGATGGGTCCCTACGCGACGCAGATCCTCGCCGACTTCGGCGCCGACGTGGTCAAGGTGGAGCCGCCCGAGGGCGACATCATGCGCTGGGCCTGGCCGTTCCGCTCCAAGGGGATGGGCCACATCTTCCTCAACGCCAACCGCAACAAGCGCGGCATCGTGCTCGATCTCAAGCAGCCCGAGGGGCGCGACGCGTGCCTCGCGCTGGCGAAGACCGCCGACGTGCTCGTGTACAACATCCGCCCGCAGGCGATGTCGCGGCTCAAGCTCGGCTACGACGACGTGCGCGCGGCGAACCCGCGCATCATCTACGTCGGCTGCTTCGGCTACAGCCAGCGCGGGCCCTACGCCGCCAAGGCAGCCTACGACGACCTGATCCAGGGCGCCGCCGGCCTGCCGTGGCTGTCGCGCGAGGCAAGCGGCGAGTCGCCGCGCTACACGCCGGTGATCATCGCCGACCGCTCGGTGGGCCTGCACACCGCGAACGCGGTGAGCGCGGCGCTCTACGCGCGCGAGAAGACCGGCAAGGGGCAGCGCGTGGACGTGCCGATGTTCGAGAGCCTGCTGCAGTCCGTGCTCGGCGAGCATCTGGGCGGGTACACCTTCGTGCCGCAGCTCGGGCCGGGCGGCTACCGGCGCATGCTCACGCGCTTTCGCCGCCCCTACGAGACCAGGGACGGCTACGTCTGCGCGCTGATCTACAACGACAAGCACTGGAAGGCCTTCTTCGAGATGGTCGGCCGCTCCGACCTGGTGGCCGATCCGCGCTTCGCCTCCGCCGAGGGGCGCAGCCAGAACTTCGACGATGTCTACAGCTTCGTCGCCGACGAGATGACGCGGCGCACGACCGACGAGTGGCTGGCCGCGCTCGGCGCCGCCGACATCCCGGTGCAGCGCATGAACAGCCTCGAGGACATCCTGAAGGACCCGCACCTCGAGGCGATCGGTTACTTCACGCCGGTCGAGCACCCGAGCGAAGGCAAGCTCCTGTCGATGAAGGTGCCCTCGGAATGGTCGGAGACCGAGCCCGAGTACCGGCGCCACGCACCGCGCTTCGGCGAGCACACGCGCGAGGTGCTGAAGGAGGCCGGCTACTCGGACGCGCAGATCGAGGCGATGGCAAAGAGCGGCGCGGCCCGGCTATAATCCGCGTCAAGCGCCGATTTGACGTTCAGCTTGCGGGCGCTCTACAAATGCCGCTAAAGAGACGGCCCGAAACCCGTTCTCGCGAAAGCTGAACGGGTTTTTTCGTTTTGCGGGGACGCATGGCCGGCTCGGTGGGCATCGTGGAGGCGAAGCGCGCGGCGTTCGAGGAGCCGTTCGCTTTCCGCAGCGGCGCCGAGATCCCGCGCTTCGAGCTCATGTACGAGACCTATGGCGCGTTGAACGCCGCGCGCTCCAACGCCGTCCTCGTCTGCCACGCGCTGAACGCCTCGCACCATGTAGCCGGCGCCTACGCCGGCGACCCGGACAACGTCGGCTGGTGGGACAACCTCGTCGGGCCCGGCAAGCCGCTCGACACCGACCGCTTCTTCGTCATCGGCAACAACTACATCGGCGGCTGCTTCGGCTCCACCGGCCCGACCTCGATCAACCCGGCGACCGGCAAGCCCTACGGCGCGGACTTCCCGGTGGTCACGGTGGAGGACTGGGTGGCGGCGCAGGCGCGCCTCGCCGACCGCCTGGGCATCGAGCGCTTCGCGGCGGTGATCGGCGGGTCGCTGGGCGCCATGCAGGCGCTGCAATGGGCGCTCGCCTACCCCGAGCGCATCGGGCATTCGCTCGTCATCGCCTCGACGCCCCGGCTCTCGGCGCAGAACATCGCCTTCAACGAGGTGGCGCGCCAGGCGATCGTCACCGACCCCGATTTCCACGGCGGGCACTACTACGAGCACGGCGTGGTGCCGGCGCGCGGCCTGCGCATCGCGCGCATGATCGGCCACATCACGTACCTGTCGGACGACGCCATGATGGAGAAGTTCGGCCGGCAGCTGCGCCGCGCCGCGCTCGGCTTCGACTTCGACATCGACTTCGAGATCGAGAGCTACCTGCGGTACCAGGGCGACAAGTTCTCCACCTACTTCGACGCCAACACCTACCTGAGGATCACCAAGGCGCTCGACTACTACGATCCCGCGGGCGATTTCGGCGGCGACCTGGCGAAGTCCTTCGCCCGCGCGCAGGCGGCGTTCCTCGTCGTGTCGTTCAAGTCCGACTGGCGCTTCGCGCCGGCGCGCTCGCGCGCCATGGTGAAGGCGCTGCTCGACAACCGGCGCATCGTCTCCTATCTCGAGCTCGACGCTCCCGGCGGGCACGACGCGTTCCTGCTCGAGGACCCGCGCTACCACGGCGCGCTGCGCGCCTACTTCGAGAACATCGAGCTGTGACGCGCCCCGACCTCGAAGCGATCGCGCAGTGGGTGGTGCCCGGGGCGCGCGTGCTCGACCTCGGCTGCGGCGACGGCTCGCTGCTGCGGCACCTGTGGGAGAAGAACCAGGCGCACGGCTACGGCGTCGAGATCGACGACGCCGAGGTGCTGGCCTGCTTTCGCAATGACGTCAACGTCCTGCAGCTCGACCTGGAGTCAGGGCTGGCGCTGTTCCAGGGTGGCTCGTTCGACTACGTGATTCTCTCGGAGACGCTGCAGACCATCCACCGCATCGAGTTCCTCACGCGCGAGATGCTGCGCGTGGGCAAGGAGGCGATCGTGTCGTTCCCGAACTTCGGCCACTGGCAGGCTCGTCTGCAGGTCCTGCGGGGGCGCATGCCGGTGTCCGAGGAGCTGCCGCACCAGTGGTACAACACGCCCAACGTGCACCTGTGCACGCTGCACGATTTCGAGGACCTGTGCGCAAAGCTCGGCGCGAAGATCCGCGAGCGCGTCGTGCTGCACCACGGCCGGCCGGTGCGCGTGCTGCCGAACCTGCTCGGCAGCCTGGCCGTGTACCGCGTCACGGCTTAGCGCCATTCTCCCTTGACGCCGCAAGGACGGAGCGCGCAGCATGCCCCGTCCCAATCACGATGCGGAGACCCCTCATGAAGAGATACCTCAGGCTGTTCGCCGCGCTCGCCGCGCTCGCGCTCGCGGGTTGCGCGCAGGTGCAGGGCACGCTGCCGCACTGGATGCCGGGGAGCAACGCGGTCGGCGTGAAGCTGAGCGGCGCGGAGGAAGTGCCGCCGGTGCAGACCGTCGGCTCTGGCTCCGGCAGCTTGCGCCTGGCCGAGGACGGCACGGTGAGCGGCAGCGTCACCACCAAGGACGTGCCCGGTACCGCGGCGCACATCCACCTCGGCGCCAAAGGCAAGAACGGGCCGGTGATCGTGCCGCTGGACAAGAAGGGCGACACCTACAGCGTCCCAGCCGGGCGCAAGCTGAGCGCCGCCCAGGTGAAGGCCTGGAAGGACGGCGAGCTCTACGTGAACGTGCACACCGCCAAGCACAAAGGCGGCGAGGTGCGCGGGCAGATTCAGCCCTGAGCTAGTTCTTTTTCAGCGCCGCGCAGACGTCCGCCTCGCGCCGGCAGCCCTCCTGGCAAGCCTGCATCGACGCGTTGTCGGTGCTCGCGCGGCGGCACTTCTGCAGGCATTCGTTCTGCTCGGCGGCGCAGCTCGGCGCCGCGTCGCCGACGACCATCTCCTGGTAGAGGTAATAGCCCGCGCCCACCGCGAGCGCGAGCACGATCAGCGACCCGAACCAGCCCAGCCCCTTCTGCGTCTTCCGCATCAGTTACCTCCGCGCGTCGCCCTCGCCCACCGTCCCCGCCGAGCCGACCGACAGGTCGGCCAGTCCCGAGCGGATCATGAGCCAGAACAGGATCACGCCCGGGAACGCGACCGCGGTGGTGAGCAGGTAGAAGTTGACGTAGCCCATCGCCTCGATCATCCCGCCGGCCGTGGTGCCGGTCAAAAAGCGCCCGGCGATGCTGGCGAGCGCCGAGAGCAGCGCGTACTGGGTCGCGGTGAATTTCAGGTTGCACAGGGCCGACAGGTAGGCGACGACCGTCACCCCGCCGATGCCGCTGGCGAAATTCTCGAAGCCGACCGCCGCGGCCATGCCCCAGTTGGTATGGCCCACGGCCGCGAGCGCCGCGAAGCTGAAGTTCGACACCGCCATCAGCACCAGGCTGACGAGCACGGCGTGCTTCATCCCCAGCCGCACGTACAGGATGCCGCCGACGAAGATCCCCGCGAGCAGCGCCGCGAAGCCGATACCGACGTCGTAGAAGGCGATCTCGTTGTTGGTGAAGCCGAGGCTCTCGAACAGCAGCCGCAGCGTCAGGTTGGCGAGCGTGTCGCCGATCTTGTGGATCACTACGAACAGCAGGACGACGAGCGCGCCCTGGCGCCTCAGGAACTCCGTGAGCGGGCTGAAATAGGCGACGATCGCCTCGCCGACGCCGCGCGGCGGCGCCGGTTCGCGGTGGCGCCGGGGCTCGCCCATCACCACGCCCACCAGCATCGCCGGCAGCGCGAAGGCCGCGCAGGCAGCGTACGCCACGCCCCAGCCCAGCTGCGCGGCGAGGACCAGCGCCAGCGCGCCCGCCGCCGCGGCGCCGATGCGCCAGCCGTACTGGGACATGCCGGAGCCCACGCCGAGCTGCCGCGGCTCGAGGAGCTCGATGCGATAGGCGTCGATGATGATGTCGAAGGTCGCGCCGGCCACGCCCACGGCGATCGCGGCGACCGCCACGAGCAGCAGCGACTCGTCGGGATCGGCCAAGCCGAGAAAGGCGACCGCGGCCATCACCAGCACGCCGACCAGCCACAGCCAGCTGCGCCGCTGGCCGAAGCGGCCGATCAGCGGCAGGCGCACGTTGTCGACGATCGGCGCCCACAGGAACTTCAGGTTGTAGGCGAGGAACGTAAGCGCGAATGCGGTGACCGCGCTCTTGGTGACGCCGTGCTGGGCGAGGCGCGAGGTGAGCGTCGCGCCGATCATCGCGAAGGCGAAGCCCGAGGAGACGCCGAGGGCGAGGGCCGCGAGCGGCGCGGCCTCGAGGTAAGGCCGCAGCGCGCTAGGCGCGCGGCCAGTCATAGTCGATGGTGAGCGGCGCGTGGTCCGAGAACCGGCGCCGCTTGTAGATCGCCGCCTTGCGCGCGCGCGCCGCAATGCCCGGGGTGGCGATCTGGTAGTCGATGCGCCAGCCGACGTTCTTCGCCCAGGCCTGGCCGCGGTTCGACCACCACGTGTACTGATCGGGCTTGGCGTTGAGCGTGCGGAACACGTCGACGAAGCCCACATCGTCGAACACCTTCGTCAGCCAGGCACGTTCCTCGGGCAGGAAGCCCGAGTTCTTCTGGTTCGAGCGCCAATTCTTCAGGTCGATGGCCTGGTGCGCGATGTTCCAGTCGCCGCACAGGATCACGTCACGGCCGCTTCTCCTCAGCTTCTTCAGGTGCGGCAGGAATGCCTCGAGAAAGCGGAACTTCGACGCCTGCCGGTGCGGCCCCGCGGAGCCCGAAGGCAGGTAGACCGAGATCACCGACAGCCTGCCGAAGTGCGCTTCGAGGCAGCGCCCCTCGCTGTCGAACTCCTTGACGCCAAAACCCTCGTGCACGGCGTCGGGCCGCACCCGGCTGTACAGGCCCACCCCGGCGTAGCCCTTCTTCTCGGCGTGCGAGAAGAAGCCGCGCAGGCCGCTTGGCGCACGCATCGCCTCGAGCAGGTCGCCGTCGTGCGCCTTGATCTCCTGCAGGCACACCACGTCGGCCTTCTGCGCGGCGATCCAGCGGTACAGGCCCTTCTTGGCCGCGGAGCGGATGCCGTTGACGTTGAGGGTGATGACCCTCAAGACGAGGGAAAGCTCGAGGCGCCGCCGTGCGCGGCGGACCACTCGGCCGGCGCGTTGAGGAATTTCTCGACCTCGGCGACCTGCGCCGCGGCGAGGTAGTTGCCCTGCTGCACCACGCGCAGCACGTCCCACCAGGTGGCGAGGTGGTGCAGGCGCACGCCCAGGTCCTTCATCACCTGCTTCGATTCCGGGAAGATGTCGTAGTAGAAGTTGACGAACACGTGCTCGACTACCGCGCCCGCCTCGCGCAGCGCCTTGCAGAAATTGATCTTCGAGCGCCCGTCGGTGGTCAGGTCCTCGACCAGCAGCGTCCTCGCGCCTTCGCGCACGTCGCCCTCGATCTGCGCGTTGCGGCCGAAGCCCTTGGGCTTCTTGCGGATGTACTGCATCGGCAGCCCGAGGCGGTCCGCGATCCACGCGGCGTAGGGAATGCCGGCGGTTTCGCCGCCCGCCACGACGTCGAATTGCTCGAAGCCGGCGTCGCGCGCCAGCGTCGCCGTGGCGAAATCCACCAGCTGGCCGCGGATGCGCGGGTAGAAGATGAGCTTGCGGCAGTCGATGTACACCGGGCTTGCCCAGCCCGAGGTGAAGATGAAAGGCTTGCCGTCGGAGAACAGCACGGCCTTCACCTCGAGAAGCATCTTCGCGGTGGTATCGGCGATGAACGCGCGGTCGGCGGAATGCATGGCGGAAGCGCGCGAATTCTAGCAGGGTTAGAATCGGCGCGATGACCGCACGATGGAGGATCGCGATGCTCCGCACAACCGTGCTCGCCGCCTGCGCGCTGCTGCTGGCCGGAGAACCCGAGGCGACGTTCGCGCAAGCGAAGACCGATGAAGCGAAGGAAAAGGCGCGCATCAACGCGCTGCGCGCGCAGGTGCGCTCGTACCGCTGCGTGACGAAGGCGGGCCGCAAGTACTACGGCTCGACCATCCCGCCGCAGTGCACGGGCGAGCCGGTCGAGGCGCTCTCGGCGCAGGGCACGATGCTGTTTCGCATCGAGCCGCCGCTCACGCCCGAGCAGCGCGCGGCGCAGGACGCCGAGGAGCAGAAGGCGGCCGAAGCCCAGGCCGCGCGCGAAGAGGCGCGCCGGCAGGCCGAGGTGCAGGCGCGGCGCGACCGCGCGTTGCTGCAGACCTACTCCGACGAGGCGGACATCGAGCGCGTGCGCCAGCGCGCTCTGGCCAGCAACCGCGATGCGGCGGCGCAGGTCGAGACGCGCATCGCGCTGCTGAAGAGCCGGCAAGGGAATCTGGTCACGGAAGCCGAGAAGACGCCCGGCGCGGTGCCCGAGAAGCTGCAGCAGGACCTCAAGGCGGTGGCCTACGACCTGTCGCTGCAGGAGCAATTGCTCGCCTCGCGCAAGCGCGAGGCCGCCGAGATCAACGCGCGCTACGACGAGGAAAAGCGCAAGTACCGCCAGCTCACCGGCGCGAAATAGCGGCCTCAGCCGCCCAGCCTCGCCTTCAGTATGCGGTTCACCTGCGCGGGATTGGCCTTGCCTTGCGTCGCCTTCATCACCTGGCCGACGAGCGAATTGAACGCCTTGTCCTTGCCGGCGCGGTAGTCCTCGACCTGGCGCGCGTTCTTCGCCAGGACCTCGTCGACGATCGTTGCCAGCGCCCCGGCGTCGGAGACTTGCGCATTGCTCGCAATCAGCCGTTCAAACTCAGCCTTGCCCAGCGCAACGTTCTGCCGACTCCAGAGGTCGGGAAATACCTTCTCCTTGGCGATCTTGTTGGAAATGGTCCCATCCGATATCCGGTTGATCATCCATGCCAGGATCTCGGCACTGACGGGACATCTGTCCAAGTCCAGGCCGCCTTCATTGAGTCGGCTTGCGATCTCGCCATTGATCCAGTTGGCTGCGAGTTTTGGATCTGCCGTTGCGGCCACCTGCTCGAAGAACTCCGCCGTCTCTCGGCTCGAAGCGATCAGACGCGCGTCGTAGTCGGACAGGCCGTGCTCGGTACGCAGGCGCTTGGACATGACCTCCGGCAGTTCCGGCATCGCCTTGCGCAATCGTTCAATTTCGGATTCCGACACCACCAGCGGCAGCAGATCGGGATCGGGAAAATACCGATAGTCGTGCGCGTCCTCCTTGGTGCGCATGGCGCGCGTCTCGCCCCGGTCCGGGTCGAACAGCCGCGTTTCCTGCACCACCGTGCCGCCGTCCTCGAGCAGCTCGATCTGCCGCCGCGCCTCGAAATCGATGGCCTGCTCCATGAAGCGGAAGGAGTTCAGGTTCTTGATCTCGCTGCGCGTGCCGAGCGTCGTGTCGCCCGCCTTGCGCACGGAGACGTTGGCGTCGCAGCGGAACGACCCCTCCTGCATGTTGCCGTCGCACACGCCGATCCAGCGCACCAGGGCGTGTAGCACGCGCGCATAGGCCACCGCCTCCTTCGCCCCGCGCAGGTCGGGCTCGGAGACGATTTCGAGCAGCGGCGTGCCGGCGCGGTTCAGGTCGATGCCGGTCATGCCGTGGTAGTCCTCGTGCAGGGATTTCCCCGCATCCTCCTCGAGGTGCGCGCGCGTCAGGCGCACGATCTTCTCGCCTTCCGGCACGGCGATGCGCAGCTCGCCACCAGCCACGATCGGGATCTCGTACTGGCTGATCTGGTAGCCCTTGGGCAGGTCGGGGTAGAAGTAGTTCTTGCGCGCGAATACCGAGCGCGCATTGACGCGGCCGCCGACGGCGAGCCCGAACCTGACTGCCATCTCCACCGCCGCCGCGTTCACCACCGGCAGGACGCCCGGCAGCGCGATGTCCACCGCTGCGGCCTGCGAGTTGGGCGGCGCGCCGAACGCGGTCGAGGCACCCGAGAACATCTTGCTGCGCGTGCGCAGCTGCGCGTGCGT
>JAOUGZ010000041.1 GCA_029865405.1 Betaproteobacteria bacterium | reverse complement strand
CGCTTCGTAATAGAGCGCCGCCGCATCCTCGGCCACGCCCGGCTGCGCGCCGAACTTCGCCAGCACCGGCATCTGCGCCGTGAACGACGCGCACAGCGCATCGATGGTCTGGATGCGCAGCCGCGGCGCCAGCTCCGCCGGCACCTTCTCGGTCACGCGCTCGCGCATCTCGGCGGCGGCCTTCCTCGTGAAGGTGATGGCGATGATCTCCTCGGGCTGCTGCACAGTGTCCAGCAGCTTCAGGAACCGGTCGACGAGGAGCGAGGTTTTCCCCGAGCCCGCGGGTGCCTGCACGATGAACGAGCGCGTGACGTCCAGCGCCGCGTCGCGCTCTTTCTGGTCGGCGATGGAGCGCGGGTCAACCATGGCTGTCAACCGCTTCGCTACCCGTCCGTTTGATCCTTGGAGGGGATGTTCGGGCGATGAAGGTACGGGAGATGCTGGAACAATTGCGGCGCGACGGCTGGTACCTCGTTGCCACGCGAGGCAGCCACCGCCAGTTCAAGCACCCGGGGAAGCCTGGGCGGGTCACCGTGCCGGGAAAGCCAGGCGACGACTTACCTCCGGGCCTGTTAAACAGTATCCTTAAGCAGTCCGGACTCAAGAGGTAGAGATGCCAATGCGCTACGCAGTCGTGATCGAGAAAGGCGAAGGCAACTACGGAGCGTACGTTCCGGATCTGCCCGGCTGCGTCGCCACAGGCGCCACCGTCGAGGAAGTCGAGCGCGAGATCCAGGAAGCGATCGAGTTTCACCTGGAGGGCATGCGCGCCGACGGGCAGCCCATTCCGGAGCCGAGCAGCCGCGTGGAGTACGTTGAAGTCGCGGCCTGACTGGCCCAGGCTCCCGGCAGGAGCGCTGTGGCGCTGAAGCTCCGGGACCTCGCCGCCGCCGAGGACGACCGGCGCTTCTCGCCCTGCTGCTGGCGCGCGAAGATGGGGCTCGCGCGCAAGGCGAAGGGCTACGAGGTCTGGAGCTAGGGCGATCATGCGTCCTCGCCTTCGTCGTCGAGCGCGCTGAGGCGCTCGTACACGCGGCAGAGCGGCTGCAGGTCGCAATAGCGGCAGGTCTGGAGCAGCCTCTTCGGATCGACGCGCGCGTCGCCCGCGGCGAAGCCCGAGCCCAGCGCCTCGATCTCGGCTTTCCAGCCGGCGACGAGCGCCGCCCAGTCCTTCGCCGGCTTCACGTCCGGGATCAGGTCCTTGCGATCCGCAAATCCCATGTAGCGCATCTCGCCCGTCTTCAGCCTGGCGAAGGCCACGGCGGAAACGTCCTCCTTCGCGTTCAGCGCGTAGAGCGGCAGCTGCGGGTCCTCGGGGCGCACGCCCAGCCAGTCGTTCGGCGTCGGCCGCCCGGTCTTGTAGTCGATCAGTGCGTGGCCGCCGGCCTCGAGCCGGTCGAGGCGGTCGATGCGGCCGTTCAGCTCCAGGCCGGCGACGGCGAGCTTGCGCTGGTCTTCCATTGCGACGACCGTGAACGGCGCGCGCTCGCGCTCGACGTCCAGCCATTCGCGGGCGAGCTTGGCGAGGCGCTTTCGTTCCAGCGCGGCAAACGGTTCTTCCAACTCCGCTTCTTCAACCGCCCGCTTCGCCGCCTGTTCTATCGCCGGGCCCGGGTCCGCCTTCAATCCTTCGCTTCCCTTCAGCTCGGTCCACAGTTCCTTCATCAGCGTGTGCAGGAGCGATCCGCGGGCTCTGGCGTCCAGTCCTTCCTCGGGCTCTTCCAGGGCTTCGGCACCCAGCCGGTGCCTTGCGAAGGCACGGAAGGGGCAGGCGGATTGGTCGGAGAGGATGCGGGTGCCGCCTCTTGGGGTCTTGGTCGCCAGTTCAGGTCCCCACTCATCCACGACCGACTCAATCCGCTTTTTCGCGAAAATCAGGTCTCTGTACCGGGCGTAGCTCTTTGTCTCTGCCGTTTCCAAGAGCAAGGAAACGGCAGAGATCAGAGAAGACCCCAGGAGCACCCGGTCTTCCTCGTGCGCGGGGTGCGAGACGATCACCTCGTTTGCCGCGTGCAGCCACCCTTCGGTAATTCGCTTCGCTCTTTCCAGCGTCGCCTCCGGCGACGCTTCCGGGATGCCTGCCTTCTTCTGCAGCGCCGGCGGGATGAAGGGGTTGGACTTCGTGTGCAGCGGCCAGGCTTCGTCCGTCAGGCCGGTCACCCACAGCGCGTCGAACTCGAGCCCCGCGGACTCGAAGATGCCGAGGATCTGGACCGGCGCGTCGGGGGTCTCGGGCTGGAACAACGTTTCCGTGCACAGGCGGCGCAGGTGCGCGAGGGCCTGGGCGAAGCTCAGCTTCGGCGCGACGCGCTCGAGGCGGGCGAACTCGGCGAGGGTCTCGTTGAGCTTGGCGCGGGTCTGGAATTCGTCCGAATCCAGGCTGCGCTCCGGGAAGCACGTCGCGTCGAGGAGCGCGGTGAAGTGCCGGCCCCAGCCGTGGGGGGAGGCGCTGTCCTTCTTCGGCAGGGCGAACAGGGCTTCGAGGCGCTGGCGGAGGACCGGGCAGCCGTCGACTAAGCCGATCAGTTTTCCGAGGCTCAATGTCGCCGGCGCGGTCTTTCTGAGGGCGGCATCGAGGAGCGATCGCTTCGCCATCTCGGGCGCCGCGCCGGCGATGAAAGGGGAGCGGATGAGGCGCGAAGCCTGCTCGAAGGGAATCTCGCCTGCGGCGAGTTCGAGGATGGAGAGCGCCGCGCTGACGAGCGGATAGTCCGCGAGCGGCGCGCCCAGCGAGACGTTGAAGGGCAGCGCCTGCGCCCCGCGCCCCGGCAGGTTGTGGTCCGGGCGCATGACGCGCGAGAAGACGCGCAGCACCTCGCGCCGGCGCTCGCCGAGCTCGGGGACGACGACGCCGATGCGCTTCGCGCCGCCTTCCAGCCGCGCGCGCGCCCACGCGGCGGCGGCGTCGAGCTCGTCGCGCGCCTGGGCGAAGACGTGCCGCCCGGCTTTCGCCTGCCTGCCCGCGGGCGCGCAGCGGCGCACCTCGATGCCGTTCGTCGCGCAGGCGTCGAAGAACGCCTGCTCCTGCGGCGTGACGACGTCGAAGGCGTAGGTGACCAGCACTGCCGGTTTTCGCAGCGCGGCTTCACGCAGCAGCGGCGCGACCACGTCGGCGAGGCGCGCGCCATCGGTGTGGCCTTCCTTCGCGCAGCGCCTGGCGTACGCCGCCGACCACTCGGCGAAGGCCTTCGCGTCGTCGTTGCCGGGAAACGAGGCGAGCGCGCCGTCGATCCGCCAGCCGTGCGCGAGGGTCCAGGCGCGCCGGCAATCGGCCGCCGCCTGCGGCACGGCGAGGAGCGCCTCGCCCCAGCGGCTCGCGCGGATCGCTGCTTCCCAGAGCGCCTGCTCCTGCGCTTCGGTCAACAGGAGCGGCAGCGACGCCGCGAGCCCTGAATAGAGCGCGTCCTCGTACAGGCGCTCGACGAAGGCGGAAAAGGGCAGAATGTCCGCCGCCTCCCACACCGGCAGGCCCTGATCGAACTGTGCCGCATCGAACTCGCGCGCCAGCTCCTGCGCGAGGCGGCGGTTCGGGGTGACGACGCAGACGCGCGCCGCGAGCCCCGCGGCGAGGCGATCCAGCAGTTCCTGCTTGGCGACCGGCGCGCTCGGCATGCGCCGGAAGTTTAGAGCAAGCCTAGGCCGTGCCCATCACGCGGCGCAGCAGCAGCGCGGCGATCGCGCCGATCCCCGCCATCACCGAGCTGCCGCCGACGCCGCTATCGGGCGCGATGCCCGATTCGCGCAGCCCGACCGCGAACGCGAGCGCGCCGATGACGCCGAACACCACGTCCCCCTTGACGCTGAAATTGTTGCCGGCCAGGAACCGGCCGACCACCAGCCCGACCACCAGTCCGATGACGACGTACCCCACGTACTCCATTCGACTCTCCGGCAGCGAACGCCCAGCATACGCGCTATTGCGCGGGTTGACGGGCGCGCGCCAGAATAGGCCTCATGGATGCCGGCGACGTGCTGCTCCTCGCCCGAGCCCAGTTCGGGCTGAACATCGCGTTCCACATCCTGTTTCCGACGATCAGCATCGCCCTCGCCTGGTTCCTCATCGGCTTTCGCGTGAAATATGCCCGCACGCGGGACCCGCGCTGGCTCGCCACCTACCGCCTGTGGGTGAAGATCTTCGCGCTGACCTTCGCCATGGGCGTGGTTTCGGGCATCACCATGAGCTTCCAGTTCGGCACCAACTGGCCGGGCTACATGCAAAACGTAGGCAACATCGCCGGGCCGCTCCTCGGCTACGAGGTGCTGACGGCCTTCTTCATGGAGGCCACCTTCCTCGGCGTGATGCTCTTCGGCATGGAGCGCGTTTCGACGCGCGTGCACGTCTTCTCGGCGGTGATGGTGGCGGCGGGCACCACGCTCTCGGCATTCTGGATCCTCGCGCTCAATTCCTGGATGCAGACGCCCGCCGGGCACGTGATGGACGGCGACGCCCTCATCGCCGGCGACTGGCTCGAGGTGATCTTCAACCCCTCGTTTCCCTACCGCTTCACGCACGTGATGCTCGCCTCGGGCCTCACCGCCTCGTTCCTCGTCGCCGGGCTCTCGGCGTGGCGGCTCCTGCAGGAGGCCGCGGACGAAGGCGCGGCGAAGACCTTGCGCACGGGCGTGCTGGCGGCCGCGGTGCTCGCGCCACTGCAGGTGTTCGTGGGCGACCTGCACGGCCTCAACACCCTCGAGCACCAGCCGGCGAAGATCGCCGCCATGGAAGCGATCTGGAAGACGGACAAAGGCGTGCCGCTCGTGCTCTTCGCGATGCCGAACGAGCTCGCGGGCAGGAACGACTACGCGATCGAGGTGCCGAAGCTCGCGAGCTTCGTGCTCAAGCACGACTTCGACGCCGAGCTGAAGGGGCTGGACGCGTTCGCGCCGGATCACCCGCCGGTGGCGCCCGTGTTCTTCGCCTTCCGCATCATGGTGGGCATGGGCATGCTGATGCTCGCGTTCGCCTGGCTCGGCGCCTGGCGCCTGCGCAAGGGCGCGCCGCCGCGCTGGCTCCTCTGGTGCTTCGCCGGCATGACGTTCTCGGGCTGGATCGCGACGCTCGCCGGCTGGTTCGTCACCGAGATCGGCCGCCAGCCGTGGCTGGTCACGGGCATCCTGCGCACCGCCGACGCCGCGGGGCGCGTCGCCGAGGCGAGCCTAGGTGCAAGCCTCACCGGCTACGCGCTCGTCTACGGCGTGATGCTGCTCGCCTACATGGTGGTGCTCACGCACATGGCGCGGGAGGGTGCGAAGGCATGAATATCGACCTGCCGCTCGTCTTCGCGACCCTCATGGGCGCGGCGATCCTCGCCTACGTGGTGCTGGACGGCTACGACCTCGGCGTCGGCATGCTCATGCCCGCGGCGAGCGACGCCGAGCAGGACGTGATGGTGGCCTCGATCGGCCCGTTCTGGGACGCGAACGAAACCTGGCTGGTGCTCGGCGTGGGCATCCTGCTCATCGCCTTTCCCGCGGCGCACGGCTACATCCTCGGCGCGCTTTATCTTCCCGTGGCGGCGATGCTCATCGGGCTGATGCTGCGCGGCGTCGCCTTCGAGCTGCGCGTGAAGGCGCTGGGCTGGCACGCGGAGCTGTGGAACTGGCTGTTCTGGGCGGGGTCGTTCCTCGCCTCCTTCGCGCAGGGCTTCATGCTCGGGCGCTACCTCACCGGCTTCCAGGTCGGCTGGGGCTATTACTTCTTCGCGCTGCTGGTGGGCGCGGCGCTGTGCGGCGGCTACGTGCTCCTCGGCGCCACCTGGCTCATCCTGCGCACCGAAGGCGCGCTGCAGCGAAAGGCGATCGCGTGGACGAAGTGGGGCCTCGCCTGGGTGGCGCTCGGCGTGGCGCTGGTCTCGCTCGCCACGCCCGCGGTGAGCGAGCTGGTCTACGCGCGCTGGTTCGATTTTCCGGAAACGCTCGCGCTGATGGTGCTGCCCGCGGCCTCGTTCCTGTCGTGGCTCTGGGTGTGGCGCTCGCTCGGTCGTTCCGACTGGAAGCCCTTCGCCGGCGCGGTGGCGATCTTCGTCCTCGCCTTCCTCGGCCTCGCCTACAGCGTCTTTCCCTACGTGGTCCTCGGCTGGCTCACCATCTGGGAAGCCGCGGCGCACCCCTCGGCGCTCAAGGTGGTGCTCATCGGCGCGCTCATCGTGCTGCCGTTTCTCGTCGGCTACACCGTCTTCGCCTACCGCGTGTTCCGCGGCAAGGCGAAAGCTGGCCTGTACGGGCACTGAAAGGGGACAGTCCCCTTTCTTTTCTCATCAGGCGTATAAATACGGGCGCACGAGAACAAGAAGGGGGAGCGAGCCATGCTGGAGGGTAACCAGGTCACGGTCATGCTGCCGGTGAAGGACATGGCGCGCGCGCGCCGCTTCTACGAGGAGGGGCTCGGGCTCACGCCCGGGGGCCTGAAGCCCGACGGCAAGTTCGTCTACCGCAGCGGCGGCACCGAGCTCGCCCTGTTTCCGCGGCCCGACGGCACCAAGGCCGAGCACACCGCGATCAGCTTCAAGGTGCGGGACATCGCCAAGTCCGTCCGCGAGCTGAGCGCGCGCGGCGTGCAGTTCGCCGACTACGACCTGCCGGGGCTGAAGACCGTGGAGCACGTGTGCGTGCTCGGCTCGGAGAAGGCGGCCTGGTTCCAGGATCCCGAAGGCAACATCCTGTGCCTGCACGAGGACCTGTAAGCGGGAGCTGTCCCCGTGCGACGGGGTAAGCGCCGAGCTATTTCTCCAGCAGGTGCTTCTTGTCCTTCACCTTGGCCCACTCGTCGGCGTCGGCCGGGGCGGGCTTTCTCTCGATGATCGGCTTCCAGCCGGCGGCGAGGTCCTTGTTCTGCGCGATCCACTCGCGCTGGCCGTCCGGGACGTCGTCCTCGGCGAAGATCGCCTCCACCGGGCACTCGGGCACGCACAGGGTGCAGTCGATGCACTCGTCGGGGTCGATCACCAGCATGTTCGGCCCCTCGCGAAAGCAGTCCACCGGGCACACGTCGACGCAGTCGGTGTACTTGCACTTGATGCAGCTCTCGGTGACGACGTAGGTCATGCGCGGGGAAAGCCTGACAGGGGAAAAAGGTTAATGGATTCCGTAGTTTAGCACGCAGGCTTGGGTTCCGCGGCGGGCGACCCCATAATGTGCCTTCGCGCAACACCCCCCGAGGAACCATGAGCAGCAGCACGCAGATTCATCACGTCACGGACGCAAGCTTCGAGCCGGAAGTCCTCCAATCGGAGGTGCCGGTGCTGGTGGATTACTGGGCCGAGTGGTGCGGGCCCTGCAAGTCGATCGCCCCGATCCTCGACCAGGTGGCCGAGGAGTACGACGGGCGCCTGAAGATCGCCAAGCTGAACGTCGACGAGAACCAGCAGGTGCCGGCCAAGTTCGGCATCCGCGGCATCCCGACGCTGATGCTGTTCAAGAACGGCAACCTGGAAGCCACGCGCGTGGGCGCGCTGTCCAAGTCGCAGCTCACCGCGTTTCTTGACAGCAATATCTAAACGCCTTAGGCTGCGCTGCAAATCCGCACCGGCAAGGCCCGGGCGGGCGCTGTAGAAGGCGGTAGAAGCGGCAACATCCCTGCGCCGGGTCAGGCGCACTTCCCCTAAAGAAGTCGGCAGGTCCCGCGTCACCTATCGATCGGCCTATGCATCTCTCAGAGCTCAAGAGCCAGCACGTCACGCAATTGGTGGAAACCGCGGTCGAGAACCAGATCGACAACGCGAGCCGCATGCGCAAGCAGGACCTGATCTTCGCGCTGCTGAAGAACCAGGCGAAGAAGGGCGAATCGATCTTCGGCGACGGCACGCTGGAAGTGCTGCCCGACGGCTTCGGCTTCCTGCGCTCCCCCGAGACCTCGTACCTCGCGAGCACCGACGACATCTACGTCAGCCCCTCGCAGATCCGGCGCTTCAACCTGCACACCGGCGACACGATCGAGGGCGAGATCCGCACTCCCAAGGACGGCGAGCGCTACTTCGCCCTCGTCAAGGTCGACAAGGTCAACGGCGAGATCCCCGAGGCCGCCAAGAACAAGATCCTGTTCGAGAACCTCACGCCGCTCCACCCGGACGAGATGTTCAAGCTGGAGCGCGAGATCAAGGCCGAGGAGAACCTCACCGGCCGGGTCATCGACATCGTCGCGCCGATCGGCAAGGGCCAGCGCGGCCTCATCGTCAGCCCGCCGAAGGCGGGCAAGACCGTGATGCTGCAGCACATCGCCCACGCCCTGGTCTCGAACCATCCCGAGGTCTCGCTCATCGTGCTGCTGATCGACGAGCGGCCCGAGGAAGTGACCGAAATGAGCCGCTCGGTGCGCGGCGAAGTCGTCGCCTCGACCTTCGACGAGCCGGCCTCGCGCCACGTGCAGGTCGCCGAGATGGTCATCGAAAAAGCCAAGCGCCTGGTCGAGCACAAGAAGGATGTCGTCATCCTGCTCGACTCCATCACGCGCCTCGCGCGCGCCTACAACACGGTGGTGCCGGCCTCGGGCAAGGTGCTCACCGGCGGGGTCGACGCCAACGCGCTGCAAAAGCCCAAGCGCTTCTTCGGCGCCGCGCGCCACGTCGAGGAAGGCGGCTCGCTCACCATCATCGCCACCGCCCTCATCGACACCGGCAGCCGCATGGACGACGTGATCTACGAGGAATTCAAGGGCACCGGCAACATGGAAATCCATCTTGACCGGCGCATGCACGAAAAGCGCATCTTCCCGGCGATCAACGTCAACCGCTCCGGCACGCGCCGCGAGGAGCTCCTCATCCCGAAGGAGCTGCTGCAGAAGATCTGGGTGCTCCGCAAGCTCCTCTTCCCCATGGACGAGCTCGAGGCCGCCGAATTCCTCATCGACAAGCTGCGCGCCACCAAGAACAACGCCGAGTTCTTCGATTCGATGCGACGGGGGTAGACAGGCGCTCGCCAGGCGACGGCGCGGGCCTCGCCGCGGCGCCTTTGCGCGACCTCGAGCTCAAGCGCCGGGGGCGCCTCGAGCGTTGACCCAAGTAGCTGATTTCTGTATAGTTCGCGGCTTTTCCGCCGCCCCTCACGCTCCCACCATGAAAACCTCAGGCCACCCCGAATACCAGCCGGTGATCTTCCTCGACACCAGCTCGAACCACAGCTTCCTGTCGCGTTCCGCCATCGACACCAAGGGCCGCGAGACCATGAAATGGAGCGACGGCCACGAGTACCCGGTGGTCAAGGTCGAAGTGTCCTCGGAGTCGCACTCGTTCTACACCGGCAAGCAGAAGATCGTCGACACCGCCGGACGCGTGGAGAAGTTCAAGCGCCGCTACACCAAGGCGAAGAAGCCGGCCTGAGCGCCCGGGCGCGTCACGATTCAGACGGAGGCAGCCGCGGCTGCCTTTTTGTTTTCGAGGCCTAGAATCGCGCCATGATTCCCCGCTTCGCGCTACCGCCCGCGCCCGCGGTGCTGGCGCTCATGGCGCTCGCTTTCGTGCTCCCGGGACTCGCGGGCCACGATCCGTGGAAGACGTTCGACGCCATCGGCATCGAGATCGCGCACCAGATGCACCTCTCGGGCGACTGGGTGGTGCCGCGCGTCGCCGGCGAGCCTTTCCTCGACGACCCGCCGCTGTATCACTGGCTCGCGCTCGGCTTCGGCAGGCTCGCCGGCTGGGCCCTGCCGTTCCACAGCGCGGCGCGGCTGGCGAGCGGGGTGCTCGTATTCGCGGCGCTGTGGCTTCTCTATCGCGCCGCCGGCGCCGCCGCACCGCTGCTGCTGGTCGGCTCGATCGGCTTCATGGTGCACGCGCACGAGGCCGTCCCGGAGCTCGCGGCGCTGGCCGCGGCCTGCGCCGCCTATGCGCTGCTGGCGCGCGCGCACGAGCGGCCGCTCCTCATGGGCGCGGCGTTCGGCGCCGCGCTCGGCCTCGCCTTTCTCGCGCTCGGGCCGGTGGTGCCGGCAGCGCTCGCGCTCGCCGTCGTCGCGGCGCACGCCGTGTGCCCGGCCTGGCGCAGCTGGCGCGCGCTGCCGTTTCTCGCCGCCGCGGCGCTCGCCGCCGCGGTGCTCGCCGCGAGCTGGCCCTGGGCCCTCGCGCAGCGCGCGCCGGCGCTGCTCGATGCGTGGTGGTCCACCGCCGCGCAGGTGCACGGCACGCCGCTCGCCAACCTGCGCTACTTCCTCGTCACCGGCAGCTGGTTCGCCTGGCCGGCGTGGCCGCTCGCGGCGTGGGCCCTCTGGACGCGGCGCGGCGAATGGCGCGAGCCGCGCCTGTTCGTGCCGGCGGCCGCCTTCACGCTGACCTTCGCCGCGCTGATTGCCGCCGGGCCGGCGCAGGACGTGAGCGTGATCGCGCTCATCGTGCCACTCGCGCTCCTCGGCGCCGAAGGCGTGGCGCGCCTGCGCCGCGGCGCGGCCGCCGCGCTCGACTGGTTCGCGGTCATGTGCTTCACCTTCTTCGCCGCGCTCGTGTGGCTCGGCTACATCGCCATGATGCTCGGCGTGCCGCCGAAGATCGCGCACAACTTCGCCAAGACCGCGCCCGGGTTCGAGCCGCAGTTCGCCGTGGTGCCGTTCCTGCTCGCGGCCGCGCTGATGCTCGGTTGGCTGTACGTCGCGTTCTTCACCGCACCTTCGCCGATGCGCGGCGTGACGCGCTGGGCGACCGGCGTGATGCTCCTCTGGGGCAGCTTTGCCGCGCTGTGGATGCCCTGGGCCGACTACCAGAAGAGCTACCGCCCCGTGGCGCTGCAATTGCGCAGCAAGGTGCCGGCCGATGCCGGCTGCATCGCCGGGCAGAACCTGGGCGTGTCGCAGCGCGCGGCGCTCAGCTACCATGCCGGCCTGCGCACCGAGCCGCGCGCGCGCGCGGGCCCGGACGGCTGCCGGCTGCTGCTCGTGCAGGGCACGCCGCGCGACGAGCGCGACGGACCCGACGCCCGCTGGACCAAGCTCGCCGACGTCGGCCGTCCCGGCGACAAGGGCGAGCGCTACCGCCTGTATCGTCTCGACACGCCATGAGCCCGCTGCCCACCCTTTCCACGCTCCCGCCCACCGACTGCCCCGCCTGGGCGAAGCTCGCCGCCCACGCCGGGAGCGCGCGCGATGCGTCGCTCGCGGCGCTGTTTCGCGACGACGCGCAGCGCGGCGCGCATTTCAGCGCGCAGGCGCCGGAGCTGCGGCTCGACTACTCGCGCCAGCGCGTCGGCGCGCTCACGCTGCGCCTGCTGGCGCAGCTCGCCGGCGAACGCGGCCTGGAAGCCTGGCGCCGCGCGCTGTTTGCCGGCGAGCCGATCAACGTCACGGAAGAGCGCGCCGTACGCCACAGCGTGCTGCGGGCGGGGGAGTCCGCGCCGGCCGAAGTGCGCGCGGCGCTCGCGCACATGCGCGCGCTTGCCGCGGGCCTCGCGGGCGTGCGGCGCATCGTGCACCTGGGCACCGGCGGCTCCGACCTCGGCGCGCGGCTGCTGATGGACGCGCTGCGCGAGCAGGCAAGGATCGACGTGCGCTTCGCCGCCAACATCGATCCGCTCGATCTCGCGCGCGCGCTCGAGGGCGCCGATCCCGCAGCGACGCTGGTGGTCGCCGTCTCCAAGACCTTCACCACCGCCGAGACGCTGGCCAACGCGCAGGCCGCCAAGGCGTGGCTGGGCGGGCGCGGGCGCCTCTTCGCGGTGAC
>JAOUGZ010000040.1 GCA_029865405.1 Betaproteobacteria bacterium | reverse complement strand
GAAGTACTTCGAGGTCGGCGACCTCGGCTTTCGCGTCTGGCGCTTCATGGACACGATCACCGGCATGCTGATCTGCAACGACCGGCGCTGGCCCGAGGCGTTCCGCGTGCTCGCGCTGCAGGGCGCCGAGATCGTGGCGCTCGGCTTCAACACGCCGACCGAGAACCTGCACTACCCCGAGCCGCCGGCGCTCCGGGTGCACCACCACCTCATCATGGCGCAGGCGATGGCGTTCCAGAACGCGACCTGGCTTGTCGAGACCGCCAAGTGCGGCCACGAGGACGGCTTTCGCATGTTCGGCCACTCGCTGATCGTCGCGCCCTCGGGCGAGATCGCGGTGAAGAGCCAGACCGAGGAGGACGAGGTCATCTGCTACAACTGCGACATCGACCTCGCGGCGAACCTGAAGAAGACGATGTTCAACTTCGCCGCGCACCGGCGCCCCGAGCACTACAGGCTGATCGTCGAGCGCGTCGGCGCCGAGGTCACGCCCGCCAACGAGGCGCCGAAGTGACCGACCTCGTCATCGCCGAGCTGCCGCCGCTCGAGCGCTACAAGCTCCTCATCGGCCTCGTCATCCCGCGGCCGATCGCCTGGATCTCCACGGTGAACGAGAAGGGCGTCGCCAACTGCGCGCCGTTCTCGTTCTTCAACGTGTTCAGCGAGGAGCCGGCGCTGTGCATGGTGAGCTTCAACCGGCGCACCGACGGCAAGTTGAAGCACTCGCTCGACAACATCCGGCGCACGGGCGAATTCGTCGTCAACCTGGTCGACGAGGCCACCGCCGACGCGATGCACCGCTCGAGCTTCGAGTACGGCGCGGATGAAAGCGAGTTCGAGAAGACCGGCCTCACGCAGGCGAAGGCGAAGCTCGTCCGGCATCCGCGCATCGCCGAGGCCGCGGCCTGCCTGGAGTGCAAGGTGGAGCGGCGGCTCGAATGGGGTACCGGGCGCGAGATGGTGATCGGCGAGATTCTGCTGGTGCACGCGCGAGAGGGCGTGATCGACCCGGTGTCGAAGCGGGTCTCCGAGGAGCACTACAAGCCGGTCGGGCGCCTGTTCGCCAACCGCTACTGCACGACGCGGCAGCGCTTCAACCTGCCGGGGGACCTGCCGGCGTAAGGATCCGACCTTCGGCGCGACCGAGTCCCCCATGACCCACCGCTTCGCAGAGATCGCTTTCACCCCGGCCGTGCGCGAGGCCCAGACCCACGACGGCTCGCGCGCCGCCTGCGCGCGCCTCGAGGCCGACGGCAGGCCCAACGACACGCTCGGCGAACGTGAGACGGCGTTCCTCGCGCGCGCCGACAGCTTCTATCTCGCCACCGTGAGCGAAACCGGCTGGCCCTACGTGCAGCATCGCGGCGGCCCGCGCGGCTTCCTGCGCGTGCTCTCGCCCACGCGCATCGGCTTCGCCGATTTCCGCGGCAACCGCCAGTTGGTGAGCGTCGGCAACGCTTCGAAAAGCGACAAGGCGTCGCTGATCCTCGTCGATTACGCCCGGCGCCAGCGCCTCAAGCTTCTCGGCCACATCGGCTTCGTCGCCGCCGAGAGCGCGGATGCGGCGCTGCTCGAGGCCCTGGTGCCCGCGGGCTATCCGGCGCGCGTCGAGCGGCTGGCCGTGATCGACGTGGTGGCGTTCGACTGGAACTGCCCGCAGCACATTTCGCCGCGTCCGCAGCCCGAGGAAGCCTAAAGCCCGGCCCAGTTCAGGCGCACGCGCGCCAGCGCCATCGCCACCGCGGCCTGCGTCGGCTCGACCACCGGGATCCCGATCTCGTCCTGCAAGGGTTTCCGGTAGCGCGCCATCCCGGCGCAGCCCATGACGACGACGTCCGCGCCGTGGGTGTCGCGCAGCGCTTTCCCCACCTCGACCATGCGGCCGAAGGTCTTCTTCTCATCCGATAGCTCGGTCACCGGCAGCCCGACCGGCAGCTCGCCCGCCATGCGCTCGGTCACCCCTAGGGCGCCCACGTACCTCAGATGCCGGGCGATCGACTGCCTGAGGATCGCGATCACGCCGAACTTCTGCCCGAGCGTGAGCGCGGTGAGGATGCCGCACTCCGAGATGCCGAGCACGGGCTTCTTCGTCACCTCGCGGATCGAGTGCAATCCCGGATCGCTGTAGCAGGCGATGACGAAGGCGTCGTAGTCCTTTTCCTTCGCGCGCACCAGGTTGATGAGGGGCGCCACCACGCCATCGACGTGCTGCTGTGTCTCCACCCCCGGCGGGCCTTCCTTAAGCGTCACCGAGTCGATGCCGGGGCCGTCCTTCAGGCGCAGCGGCTCGCAGGCCTCGTCGATGCCGCGCGTCACCGCCTCGGTGGAGTTGGGGTTGATGACGAGGATGCGCTGGGCCATGTCAGTGGAGGGCGATCTGGCGGTGCTCGAAGCGGCTCAGCAGCCGCACCAGCGGCCACAGGCACACGAGGTAGATGATACCCGCGGCGATGATCGGCGTGGCGTTGTAGGTGAGCGACTGCGCCTGGCGCGCCGCGAACAGCAGCTCCGGGAGCGCCACCACGCTCGCCAGAGACGTCAGCTTGATCACTTCCAGCGTGTTCGAGACCAGGTCGGGCACCACGTTCTTCACCGCCTGCGGCAGCACCACGTAGGCCATGGTCTGCGGGCCCGAGAGACCGGTGGAGCGCGCCGCCTCGTGCTGGCCGCGGGTGATCGACTCGATGCCGGCGCGAAAGATCTCGCCGTAGTAGCTCGAGGTGTTGAGCAGGAACGAGAGCGCCACCGCGACGAAGGCGCCCGGGTCGAAGCCGAGGAACGGCAGGCCGAAGGCGATGAACATCAGCAGCACGAGCGGCGGAAAAGCGCGGAAGAAGTCCACGTAGATCACCGTTAGCCAGCGCACGAGGCGGCTGCGCGAGGTGGAGGCGAGCGCGACCACCAGCCCGCCGGCGAGCCCGAGCGGCACCACCACCAGCGTCAGCTTCACCGTCATCCAGAACCCGGAGAGCAGGATCGGCGAGGCCTGCGACAGGATCTCGAGGTTGAAGAAGCTCTGGATCAGCTGGTCCATGGCGTCAGCGCTTCCAGGCGAAGCGCGTCTCGACCCAGCGGCCGAAGTACACCACCGGGATGAAGAGGATCAGGTAGGCCGCCGCGCCGAGCACCAGGGGCGAGGGGTTGTACGAGAACGAGTACGCGGTCTGCGCCTGGTACAGGATCTCGCCCACCGCCACCACGGCGCCGAGCGCGGTGCCCTTGGTGATGGCGATGGTGCGGTTGGTGAGCGGCGGGATGGTGAGGCGCACCGCCTGCGGCAGCACCACGTCGGTGAGCGTCTGCACGAAGCTCAAGCCCGTGGAGCGCGCCGCCTCCCACTGGCCCTTGGGCACGGCGAGGATCCCGGCCCAGAAGATCTCCTCGGCGAAGGCCGCGAGCACCAGCGACAGCGCGAGCCAGGTCGCCACCCAGGCCGACATGCGGATGCCGATGGTGGGCAGCGCGAAGTAAAAGCCGATGATCAGCACGAGCGGCGGCAGCGCGCGCAGCACGTCGACGCCGAGGATGATGAAGAAGTTCAGCGCCCTGATGCGAAAGGCGCGCACCAGCGCGAGCGCGAGTCCCGCGGCGATGCCGGCCAGCACCACCGCGAGGGCGATCTGGACGGTGACGAAGAAGCCCTCGACGATCTTCGGCAGGTACTGCTGCATCACCTGCAGGTTGAAGAACGTGTCGGCGAGGCGCTCGAGCTGCATCCTCAGTGCTCGATGCTGGCGATGAAGTCGCGGATGCGCGGGTGCTCGGGCGCGTTGAACAGCTTCTCCGGCGTGCCCTGCTCGACGATCAGGCCGTGGTCCATGAAGATCACGCGGTCGGCGGCGCTCCTCGCGAAGCGCATCTCGTGGCTCACCACCACCATGGTCATGCCCGATTCGCGCAGCTCGCGCATCACCGCGAGCACGCTGCCGACCAGCTCCGGGTCGAGCGCCGAGGTCGGCTCGTCGAAAAGCAGGATCGCCGGCTCGAGCGCCAGCGCGCGCGCGATCGCCACGCGCTGCTGCTGGCCGCCGGAGAGCTCGTTCGGAAAGCTCTTCGCCTTCTCGGCCAGGCCGACGCGCGCGAGCGCCTGCTGCCCGGCGCGCTCGGCCTCGGCGCGCGGCTGGCCGACGACTTTGCGCAGTGCCAGCGTCACGTTGCCGAGCGCATCGAGGTGCGGGTATAGGTTGAACGACTGGAACACCATGCCGATGCGCCGGCGCACGGCGTTGATGTCGGTGCCGGGGGCCATGACGTCGACGCCCTCGACGCGGATCGAGCCCGAGCTCGGCTCCTCGAGCCGGTTGCAGCAGCGCAAGAGCGTGCTCTTGCCCGAGCCGGAAGGGCCGATGACGAACACCAGCTCGCCCTTCCTGACCGCGAGGTCGATGCCCTTCAGGACCTCGAGGGCGCCGAAGGACTTGTGCAGCCCCCGGACTTCGAGGATCGGCCGATCGCCGCCCAAGGACTTACTTGCAGCTCGGCTGGTGCTCCTTCGGGTCGTGCCCGGCCATGCCCGGCACGCCGTAGCCCGGATACACGGTCACCGTGGCCGAGCCCGCGGGCGGCTTCTGGCCGAACCACTTCTCGTAGAGCTTCGGCAGGGTGCCGTTCAGCTTCAGGCACTCGATCGCCTCGTCGACGGCGTTGCGCAGCGCCGGGTCGTCCTTGCGGAACGCGGCGCCCCAGACCAGGCCCTGGTCGACGGTGAGCGTGGCGAGCCTGGTCTGGCCGTTGGCTTTGACCACCGAGTAGGCGGCCACGGTGTTGCCCGACATCTGCACGTCGGCGCGGCCGGAGATCAGCGCCTGCACCGAGTCGGCGTTGGTGCCGAAGGACTCGACCTTGAAGCCGTACTTGGCGGCGTTTTCCTGCGCCCACTTGTCGTAGGCCGAGCCGCGGTTGAGCGAGATGGTCTTGCCCTTGAGATCCGCCAGGGTCTTGATGTCGGCGGCCTTCGCCGGCACGACGAAGGCGTAGAAGGTGTTGAGGTAGCCCTCGCTGAACAGCAGGTTCTGCGCGCGCTCCGGGGTCACGGTGGTGGGCGCGCCGACGAAGCTGATCTGGCCGGCGTTCATCGCCGGAATCAGGCCCGAGAACTGGCCGGCGTAGATGTCGATCTTCCTGCCCATCTGCTTGGCGATCTCGTTGATCAGGTCGACGTTGAAGCCCTCGACCCCGCCGCCGAGCTTGGGCATGGCGTGCGGCGCGAAGGTGCCGTCGACCCCGGCGATGAGCGGCTTGTCCTGGGCGATGGCGGCGCCGGCGAAAGCCGCGGCGACGAGCGTGATGGCGATGCGCTTCATGGTCGGATCCTCCCCTGATCGGTTGACCGGCGGATTACAGCATCTTTCCGCCGGGGCGCAAAGGCGCCGCGCGAAACGCGCTTCTAGATCTTCGCCATCACGTGCCGCACCGTGGAGTAGTCCTCGAGCGCATACATCGACATGTCCTTGCCGTAGCCCGACATCTTCATGCCGCCGTGCGGCATCTCGTTCACCAGCATGAAGTGCGTGTTGATCCAGGTGCAGCCGTACTGCAGGCGCTTCGCCACGCGCATCGCCTTGCGGATGTCGGTGGTCCACACCGACGAGGCGAGGCCGTAGTCGGAGTCGTTGGCGAACTCGATCGCCTGCTGCTCCTCGGTGAAGCGGGTCACCGACACCACCGGCCCGAACACCTCGCGGCGCACGATCTCGTCGTCCTGGCGCGCGCCCGCGATCACCGTCGGCTCGTAGAAGAAGCCCTTGCCGGCGCGGAGCTTCCCGCCGGTGAGCACCTCCATGTGGCCGGCGCTCGCGGCGCGCTCGACGAAGCTCGCCACGCGGTTGCGCTGTCGCTCCGAGATCAGCGAGCCCACCTCGACGCCGTCCTCGTCCTGCGTCCCGACCTTGATCGAGGACACCGCGTTGGACAGGTCCGCCGCGAAGCGCTCGTACACCTTGGCGCCGGCGTAGATGCGGCAGGCCGCGGTGCAGTCCTGGCCGGCATTGTAGTAGCCGAAGGTGCGGATGCCTTCGACCACCTCGGCGAGGTCCGCGTCGTCGAAGACGAGCACCGGCGCCTTGCCGCCGAGCTCGAGGTGGGTGCGCTTGAGCGTCTTCGCCGCGGCCTGCAGCACCTTCTGGCCCGTGGCGACGTCGCCGGTGAGGGACACCATGCGCACCAGCGGATGCTCGATCAGCGGCGCGCCGACCGACTCGCCGCGCCCGGCGATGATGTTGAACACGCCCTTGGGGAAGATCTCGGCCACCAGTTGCGCGAGGCGCAGCGTGGTGAGCGGGGTCTGCTCGGAAGGCTTGAGCACCACGGCGTTGCCCGCGGCGAGCGCCGGCGCGGTCTTCCACGCCGCCATCATCAGGGGATAGTTCCACGGCGCCACCGAGCCGACCACGCCGATGGGATCGCGCCGGATCATGCTGGTGTGCCCGGCGAGGTACTCGTTCGCCGCCACGCCGGGCATGCAGCGCGCGGCGCCGGCGAAGAAGCGAAAGCAATCCACGATCGCCGGCATCTCGTCGGCGAGCACGCGCGCGTAGGGCTTGCCGCAGTTGAGCGACTCGATGCGCGCGAACTCCTCGGCGCGCTCCTCGATCGCCGCGGCGAGCTTGAGGAGCAGCGCGCTGCGCTCGGCGGGCGTGGTTTCCGACCAGGACTGGAAGGCGCGAAATGCCGCCGTGACCGCGCGGCCCACCTGCTCGAAGCTGGCCTCGCGCACGCTCGCCAGCACCGCGCCGGTGGCCGGGTTGAGGACCTCCTCGGCGCGCCCTTCGCCCTCGGCGAACTGGCCGTCGATCAGCAGCTGCGTCTGGAATTTCATCATCGGGCTCCTTGGGTCGTTCATAGGCGGCCTCCGCTGGCGTGCTCGTCGCCCCGGGTCAGGGTGTAGGCGGCGAGGATGGGAAGGAAAGTGAGCGCCACGATCACCACGGCGACGACGTTGGTGACCGGGCGCTGGCGCGGGCGCACGAGCTCCTGCAGCATCCAGATCGGCAAGGTGGTCTGCTGGCCGGCAGTGAAGGTGGTGACGATGACCTCGTCGAAGGAGAGCGCGAAGGCGAGCATGCCGCCCGCGAGCAGCGCCGTGCCGAGGCTCGGCAGGAGCACGTAGCGCAGCGTCTGGAAGGCATCCGCGCCGAGGTCCATCGAGGCCTCGATGAGCGACGGGCTGGTGCGGCGCAGCCGCGCCACCGCGTTGTTGTAGACGACGACGATGCAGAAGGTGGCGTGCCCGACGACGATGGTCCAGAAGCCGAACGGGATGCCCGAGAGGCCGTAGGCCGACCGGAGTGCGATGCCCGTGACGATGCCCGGCAGCGCGATCGGCAGCACCAGGAGGAGCGAGATCGCCTCGCGGCCGAAGAAGCGCGTGCGCGCCAGCGCCAGCGCGGCGAGCGTGCCGAGGACGAGGGCCAGCGCGGTGGTGACGGTGGCCACCTCGAGCGAGAGCTGGATCGCCTGCCAGACGTCGGGGCGCTCCCAGGCGACGCCGAACCACTTGGTGGTCAGGCCCGGCGGCGGGAATACGTAGGTCTGGTCCTCGCTCGAAAAGGCGTACACGAAGATGAACAGCATCGGCACGTGCAGGAACGCCATGCCGGCGAGGGCGCCGGCAGTAAGCGCGCGCGAGGCGCCGGCGCGGCGCTCAGAGCGCATCGAAGGCTCCCATGCGCTTGGCGATCGCGAGGTACACTGCCATCACCGCGATCGGCACCACAGTGAACGCTGCGGCGAGCGGCACGTTGCCGGCCGTGCCCTGCTGCAGGAACACCACCTGGCCGAGAAAGAGCGACGAGTCGCCGATGATCCCCGGGATGATGTAGTCGCCCAGTGTGAGCGAGAAAGTGAAGATCGAGCCGGCGACGATGCCGGGGAGCGCGAGCGGGAAGATCACCTTGCGGAAGGTCGCGGCGTCGCGCGCGCCGAGGTCGGCCGAGGCCTCGATCAGGCTCTGCGGCACGCGCTCGAGCGCTGCCTGGATCGGCAGGATCATGAACGGCAGCCAGATGTAGACGAAGACGATGAAGGTGCCCAGGGTCGAGATGGAGAGCGACGGCCCGCCGATCACCGGGATCGACAACAGCGCGTTCAGGATCCAGCTCAGCCCGCTCTCGGCGAACACCCAGTTCACCACGCCCTCCTTGGCAAGGAGCAGTTTCCACGCGTATACGCGCACCAGGTAGCTCGACCAGAGCGGCAGCATGACGCCGAGGTAGAACGCCGCGCGCACCCAGCCGCGCGTGTAGCGCGCCATGTAGTAAGCGATGGGAAAGCCGATCGCCGCGCAGCCGAGCGTCACCGCCGTGGCCATCGCCACGGTGCGCAGGATCACGTCCAGGTTCGCGGGCGCGGCGAGGTCGACGAAGTTCTGCAGCGTGAACTCGCGCTTCACCATGCCCGTGAACGGATCCATGCCGAAGAAGCTGTTGGCCAGCAGCGACAGCAGCGACCCGCAGTACACGACGCCCAGCCAGAAGAGCGGCAGGCCGAGGAGCAGCGCCAGCGTCAGGCGGCGCCGGTGGTACAGCGCGCTGGAGAGCGAGCGGGCGAGGGCGGCGCTCATGCGATGCGGTGGCAGGCCGCGTCGGGCCAGCTGAGCGTGACCTCGGCGCCGCGCGCGAAGTCGCGGCGCGCCGCGTTCACCAGCAGCTCGACGCCGTCGCCGACGTCGACGATGTAGCGGATGAAGGCGCCCAGGTACTCGACCTCTTTCACCACGCCGGGCACGCCGCCGGCGCCGGCGTCGCGCTTGGCGATGCGGATGCGCTCGGCGCGCAGCATCACGGCGCCGTCGACGCCGGCGATGCGGCGCGCCTGCGCGCCTTCCAGCAGGTTTCCTGCGCCGACGAAACCCGCGACGAAGCGCGTCGCCGGCCGGTCGTAGATCTCCTCGGGCGTGCCGATCTGCTCGACGCGGCCGCGGTCGAACACGCACACGCGGTCGCTCATGGAGAGCGCCTCCTGCTGGTCGTGCGTGACGAAAATGAAGGTAATGCCGACCTGGCGTTGCAGCGCCTTCAGTTCCACCTGCATGCTTTCCCGGAGCTTCAGGTCCAGCGCGCCGAGCGGCTCGTCCAGGAGCAGCACGCGCGGCCGGTTGATGAGCGCGCGCGCCAGCGCTACGCGCTGGCGCTGGCCGCCCGAGAGCTCGGCCGGGCGGCGCGCGCCGCTGCCCGGCAGGTGCACGAGCTCGAGCATCTCGTCGGTGCGCCGGTAGCGCTCGGCCTTGTCGACGCCGCGCACCATCAGCCCGTAGGCGATGTTGTCGCGCACGTTCATGTGCGGAAAGAGGGCGTAGTCCTGGAACACGGTGTTCACGTCGCGCTCGTAGGGCGCGCGGCGCGCGGCGTCGACGCCGTGGATCAGCACGCGGCCACGGGTCGGGAACTGAAATCCCCCGACCATGCGCAGGCACGTGGTCTTGCCCGAGCCCGAGGGGCCGAGCAGGGTGAAGAACTCGCCCTCGTGCACGTCCAGGCTCACCCGGTCGACGGCGAGCAGCGGCCCGAAGGCGCAGCTCACGTCATCGAACGCGACGGCGGCGACCATGAAAAATGCGCCCGGGGCCGCGTGCGGCCGCCGGGCGCCGAGGAGGACGCTAGCGTCCGCCGAGCACCGCGATGTAGTCGGACACCCAGCGGTAGTACGGGACGCACTTGCCGTCCTGCGACTTGCAGTTGGCGACCGGCGTGCGCCAGAAGTGGATCTTGTCGAAGCTCTTCAGGCCGTGGCGGTCGCAGCCCTCGTCGCCGAGAAGCTTGTTGCCCTTGCACGCGTCCAGGCGCACCGGCACGGCGCCGAACCAGGCGGCGAGGTCGCCCTGCAGCTTCGGGTTGATCGAGTGCTCGAGCCACTTGTAGGCGCAGTTGGGGTGCTTGGCGTTGGCGTGCATCATCGTCGTGTCGGCCCAGCCGGTGACGCCTTCCTTCGGCACCGACGTGGCGACCGGCCGGTTCTTGGATTTCAGGATGTTGGCCTGGAACTGCCACGCCGAAGAGGCGACGAAGCCCTCGTTGGTGAAGTCGTCGATCTGCACGAAGGCGTCGTGCCAGTAGCGCGCCACGAGCTTGCGCTGCCCGCGCAGCAGCGTGAGCGCCGCCTTGTACTGGTCCTCGTTCAGCTCATAGGGGTCCTTGATGCCCAGGCCCGGGTTCTTGGTCATCAGGTACAGCGCCGCGTCGGCGATGTAGATCGGGCCGTCGAAGGCCTGCACGCGGCCCTTGTTCGGCTTGCCGTCGGGCAGGTTCATCTCCTCGAACACCACGGCCCAGGAGTCCGGCGCCTGCTTGAATACGTTGGTGTTGTACATGAGCACGTTGTAGCCCCACTGGTAGGGCACGCCGTAGTGCTTGCCGCCCACCGTGTGCCAGGGCGCGTTCTGCAGGCGCTCGTCGACCTTCTTGTAGCTCGGCACCAGCGCGGTGTTGATCTCCTGCACGCGAGCGCCGGCGATGAGCCTGAGGCTCGCGTCGCCCGAGGCGGTGACCAGGTCGAAGCCGCCCTCGTTCATCAACGCCACCATCTCGTCGGAGGTGTTGGCGGTCTTCACCTGCACCTTGCAGCCCGTGGCCTTCTCGAAGCCCGTCACCCAGTCGAAGTTCTTGTCCGTGCTGCCGCGCTCGATGTAGCCGGGCCAGGCGACGATGTCGACGCGGCCTTCGGGCTTGCCGATCGACTTGCGCGGGCCGGCGGCCTCGCTGGTGGTCATGGCAAGCGCAGTGGCGAGCGCGAGTGCGCCGCCCAGGGACTTGCGATAGGTGTTCATGGCCTTTCCTCCTTGGCTCTGATTGGGTGCGGGATCCGCGCGCTGAGCCTAGCAAACGGCAGGAGGCGATAGGAAATTCATTCTTTCGCTAAGGCGCCATGCGTTTTTCCGATGGCGGTTTCAACTCCTTGAACTGGAACGTGTTTGGCGGGACTTGGCGCGGCTCTGGTCGCGCGCCACCTCGATGAAGTCGTGCGCGGTCCAGTTGAGCTCGGCGCCGCGCCGCCATACGAGGCCGATGTCCACCGTGGGCAGCTCGTCTCGCACGTTGCGCGCTTCCACCCGGTCCCATTCCAGCGACCACGGCCGGTAGGCGAAATCCGGCAGCACGGCGACGCCGACGCCGGTGGCGACGAGGCTGCGCACGGCCTCGAGCGAGCCGGTGCGCAGCACCGTGGGCGCGGCGAGGCCGCTGCGGCGCCAGATGCCCGCCATCACCTCGTCGATGCCGTCGGCGACGAGCGTGATCTGCGGCATGGCGGCTACGTCGCGCAGCGACACTTCGGCCGCGGCGCACAGCGCATGGTCGGCGGCGAGCCACAGGCGGTTGGGCGAGCGCGTCAGCACCTCGGCGCCGAGCGCGCGCTGCTCGCGCAGCGTGTTCAGCATGAGGATGGCGACGTCGACCTCGCCGTTGATCAGCATGTGCTCGAGAAAGCCGTGCTCGTCCTCGGACACCGCGATCTCGACGTCGGGAAACGCGCGCCGGTAGCGATCGAGCAGCTCGGCGAGGTAATAGCCGGCGACCAGGCTCGTCACGCCGATCGTGAGCTGGCCGCGGCGCGTCGAGGGCTTGCCGTGCAGCGCGTGGTTCGCCTCGGACACCGCGGCGAGGATGCGCTTGGCGTGGTTGAGGAACAGGTGCCCGTCGCGCGTCGGGCTG
>JAOUGZ010000484.1 GCA_029865405.1 Betaproteobacteria bacterium | reverse complement strand
CGGCGCAGATCACCCCCGCGGAGAGCCGCTGGTCGTAGCCGGCGCGCAGCATCACCGGGAACGCGAGCAGCCCCATCAGCGTCACCACCGCGCCGACGATGCCGGTGGCGGTGGCGAACATGGCGCAGGTGGCGAGCGCCGCCACCGCCATCGAGCCCGGGATGTGGCGCAGCGCGACCTGCAGGCTGTAGAACAGCTTGTCGAGGATGTTCGAGCGTTCGACCACGTAGCCCATGAACAGGAACAGGGGCACCGCAACGAGCACGTCGTTGCTCATGATGCTCCAGGTGTTCTGTGTCAGCAGGTAGAAGACGCGGCTGTCGAAGAACTCCTGGTCCGGCCGGTAATACGCGTAGAAGCCGAACCCCACCGCCATGCCCATCAGCGTGAAGGCGATCGGAAAGCCGAGCAGGATGACGAAGATGAACAGCCCCAGCATCACCAGGGCGATGACCGGATCGCTCACTTGGCGCCCTCCTTGGCTGCGGACGCCTCGGCGGCGTGCTGCTGCGCGAGCACGTCCTCGAGCTCCTCGACGTCGTGCAGGCGCGGCGGCCACTGGCCGTCGCGCAGGCACAGGATGCAGCGCAGCGTCTCGGCGACGCCCTGCAGCGCGAGCAGCGCGGCGCCGAACGGAATCAGGATCTTCAGCTGCCACACCGGGATGCCGGCCGGGCTGTTGACGCTCACCTCGCGGATCTTGAAGGAATCGAACCCATACAGCCACCCGGCGTACACCAGCGCCAGCACGCCCGGAAAATAGAACAGCACGTACAGCGTCAGCTCGACTCCGGCCTGCACACGCGGGCGCCACATGCGGTAGATGAAGTCGCCGCGCACGTGGCCGTTGCGCGAAAGCGCGTACGCGCCCGCCATGAAGAACAGGGCGCCGTACATGATGTAGCTGAAATCGAACGCCCAGCTCGTCGGGTTGTTCAGCGCATAGCGCACGAACACCTCGTAGGAGGTGCCAAACGTGAGGATGATGATGCACCACGCAAAAGCATGGCCGACTGTCTTGCTCAGCTGGTCGATGCCGTAGATGAAGCGGCTGATCATTTTTCGAGCCCCCGCGCGCGGCTACGCGCCCCGAAGAAAACGGGGCGACGCGCGAAGCGTCGCCCCGGCTGGATCCTGCCTGTGTGCCTTTAAAACTACGCCAGCTTGGTCTTGAACACGTGCTCGTAGCCCATCTTGAACTCGGCGTCGTTGAGGAACCAGTAGTACCCCACGCGCTTGGCCCAGGCGAGCTGCGACTCGACCACCTTGGCAAAGAACGGGTCCTCGGCCGAGAGCCGCTTCGTCAGCACGTCCCAGGCGTTGAGCTGCGCCTGGAACACCGACTTCGGCGTGCGGATAACCTTGACCTTGTGCTTGTCGATGAGAATCTGAAGGTCCCTGGAGTAGTTGTCCATGCCGGTCCAGTAGTTGGCTTGGGACGCGGCCTCGACGCCGTACTGCCAGATGGCCTGCAGGTCCTTGCCCATCGAGTCCCACTTCTTCTTGTTGATGATGATCTCGAAGAACTCCATCGCCTGGTGGAAGCTGCCCATCTCGTAGTTCTTGATCACGTCCTGGGCGCCGAAGCGGCTGTCCGAGGTCGGATTGTTGAACTCGAAGGCGTCGATCACGCCGCGCTCGAGCGCCGGGATGATCTCCCCGCCGGGCAGCTGCGTCACCTTGGCGCCCATCTCCTGGAACAGGTCCGCTGCCAGGCCCACGGTGCGGTACTTCAGGCCCTTCAGCTGCTTCGCGTCGGTGATCGGCTTCTTGAACCAGCCCAAGGGCTGCGTCGGCATCGGCATCGCGAAAAAGCCGACGACGTTGAGGCCGAGCTTGTCGAGCAGTTCCTTGTACAGGTCGAGGCCGCCGCCGCGGTAGATCCAGGCGAGCGTCTGGAACGCGTCGGAGCCGTTGATCGGCCCGGAGCCGAAGAGCGACGCGACTTTGGACTTGCCGTACCAGTACACCGGCACCGTGTGGCCGGCGTCCAGCACGCCCTTGGACACCGCGTCCATCACCTCGAAGGGCTTCACGACCGCGCCGCCGACCAGGTAGTCGACGCGCAGCCGGCCGCCTGACATCGAGTTGACGCGCGTCACGAACTCCTGCGCCATCTCGTTGAAGATGTCGGTCGCACTCCACGATCCCTGCATCTTGATGACGATCGGCGATTGCGACTTGGCGATCATCGGGAAGCCGAGCGTCGCCGCGCCCGCCGTCGCCGCCGCAGCGCCGGTCAGAAACTTGCGGCGCGCAGTTTCGGGCTTATGTTGTTCGTTGCTCATATTGGGTCTCCTCTTTCGGTGTGGGTCCTGCGCGGGGCTCGGGCCCCGTGTGTGAAGTACTTGGCCATTCTAGCGCCCCCTCTTCAACCCCCGCAAGGCGACTTCACGATATGAAATGCGAAGGCGCGGGGCGGCTCAGACGTACACGACGAGCAGATAACCCGCCAGCAGGAGCGCCGCCCAAAGCGCCATCCCGCCGGTCGTCCAGGTGCGCGCGAACAGGGCTTGCGGTCCGTGCAGAGCATGCACGGCGGCATTAATGCGTCGCATTCCGTCGTCTCGCGCCGCGCCGAGCGACGCGCCTGCGGCGCGAAATGCCCAGTCGCAGCCCGCGAGCAGCGCCGGCGCGAGCCAACGGTAGAACCAGTCGACGTCCAAGGTAATGGTGAGTGTGCGCCGCAGCATCGGCAGCATGACGAAGAACGCGAGCCCTGAAAACAGCAGCAGCTCGAGCTGCACGACGACGTGCGCGCCCGTGTAGGGCACGTAGCTGGTGCCGAAGGGCAGCAAGGCATAGAGCGGCTGATAGAAGATGCCCAGGCCGATGCACAGTGCCGCAAACAGCAGCATCGCGAGGCGCATGTTGAGCGGCGGCTCGGGCGGCCGCAGGCCCGAATCCTTCTGGAAGAACACGAACCACGGAAACTTGATCCCGGCATGCAGGAACACCCCGGCGGTGGCCGCGGCGAGCGCGAGCCAGACCCAGAGCAGATGCTCGTCGCCCGCGGCCTGCGAGATCATCGATTTCGACACGAAGCCCGAGGTGAGCGGGAACGACGAGATGGCGAGCGCGCCGATGGTGCCGCAGACCGTGGTGAGCGGCATGGTGCGGAACAGGCCCCCCAGGTCGGTGCACTTGCGTTTGTGCGTGGCGTAGAGCACCGAGCCTGCCGACATCAGCAGCAGCGCCTTG
>JAOUGZ010000485.1 GCA_029865405.1 Betaproteobacteria bacterium | reverse complement strand
CCTGTTCGATCGCATCTGCCGCCTCGAGGAGTACTATCCGACGCGCGCCGAGCTGGCGCTGACGCGCGCGCACCTCGCCGACATCGCGCGCTTCGCCAGGCGTGGCTGCGAGCTGGTCGAGTACGGCAGCGGCGAGAGCCTGAAGACCCGGCTGCTACTGCGCGCCTTGCGCCCCTCGGTGTACGTGCCCGTGGATATCTCGCACTCGGCGCTGGCGCACGCCGCGCGCCGCCTGTCGCGCGAATTCGCCTGGCTGCACATCTTCGCCGTTGTCGGCGACTTCTCGCAGCCGCTGCGGCTGCCGGTGTTCCGCGCGCGCGCCGGCCGGCGCCGCGTCGTCTATTTCCCCGGGTCGACGATCGGCAACCTGACGACGCAGGAGGCGCGCGCCTTCCTCGCCATGAGCCGCGCCCAGGTCGGCGCCGACGGCGCCATGCTCATCGGCGTCGACCTGAAGAAGGACGCCAATGTGCTGCACGCGGCCTACAACGACGCGCGCGGCATCACCGCGCGCTTCAATCTGAACCTGCTGGCCCGCATCAACCGCGAGCTGGGGGCCCAGTTCGACCTGCGGCGCTTCCGCCACTATGCTTTCTACAACGCGCCGCTCGGGCGTGTGGAGATGCACCTCGTGTCGCTCGTACGGCAGGCGGTGCGCATTGGACGGCATCGCTTCGCCTTCGAGCGTGGCGAGACCATCCACACCGAGAACTCCTACAAGTACTCGGTGGAGGAGTTCCGCACGCTCGCCGCGCAGGCGGGCTTTCGCGCCGCCAGGCTCTGGCAGGACCGACAAGGACTGTTCGCCCTGCACGGCCTGGTGGCGGACTAGGGCCGCCGCATCGGCCCGCCCGTTCGCGCTGGCGAGCGGATCACGCGCTGCAGGTTGTCGAGGGTGCGCAGCTGCATCCTGCGTATTGGCGACGGCGGGCTCTTCTCGTCCGGAATCTCGGTGCCGAAGCCGGGCTGGTCGATCACCACGCTGCCGAACTGGTTCTCGACGACGATGGCGCTGCCGCCGTCTGCGCCTTCCGGCTCCAGCAGCACCACCTTGGCGGAGGCGTCCACCGTCTTTCCGTCCTTCTCCTGTCGCTCGATCACTTCGCCTTCGAAGTGCGTGCCACGGATGCCGATGGTGGCGACGAGGACGCCGACCCGCAGGTTCTTCCTTTCCTTGCGCGCGATGATCCCGGTGACGAAGCGAAAGGCGCCCTTGAGCACCCTGGAAAAGAAGGCGTCCTCGCCGCCCGACGCGTAGCTGTATTGCGACACCTCGAACTCGGCATTGGGCCCCAGGGTGAAGCGCCCCTTGTCCGTGAACTCGATCTGCAGGACGGTCTCGGCGCCGGTGCGGATGCGTTCGCCCGCATACACGGGATCTCCCGCCGCGAGCTTGCGCGCAGGAGCGCCCGGCGCCTCGGCATGGCCGATCTGCTCGCCCGTCAATCGCAACACGCGGCCGATGGAAGGCGCCGCGGCCTCGGCCAGGGCCGGCAGCAACGCGAGGCTCAGAACGACCAGCTTGATGCCGATGGCGTGCAGTGTCATTTCCAGGCCCCCCGACGATTTATTATCCACCAATGCGCCCCTGGCATCACAAGTTCGCGATCCTGCTCTCGGTCACGCTGACCGGCATGGCGGTCCTGATCATCGAGATCACCGCCACGCGCATGCTGGCGCCCTTCTTCGGCAGTTCTGTCTTCACCCTGTCGAGCGTGATCGGCGTCGTGCTGGCCGCGCTCGGCCTGGGCTATTACGCCGGCGGCGTGCTCGCCGACCGCAAGCCCTCCGAGCGCTGGTTCTTCTCCCTGATCGCCATCGCGGGGTTCCTGGTTCTGCTGCTGCAGCTGCTCAACGCGGTCGTGTTGCCCCGCATCGCGTACCGGCTGTCGCTGGTCGACGGTCCGCTGATCGTATCCCTGCTCATGTTCTTCCTGCCCGCGCTGTTCCTGGCGACGCTGTCGCCGTTCGCGATCACACTGTTGCATGCGCGCAAGGCCGCGGCGGGCGTGGGCAATGCCTCGGGCCTGGTGTTCTTCTGGTCCACGCTGGGCAGCATTGCCGGCAGCCTGGCCACGGGCTTCGTGCTGATCCCGCGTTGGGGGATCAGCGACATCATCGTCGGCGTGGGCTCGGGCCTGGTGCTGCTGGGCGGCATCGGACTGCTCGCGACGCGGAGCATGCCCAGGATCGTTCCGGTCGGGGTTGTGCTTCTGGGCCTGATCTGCGGCGCGCTGCTGCGGCAGGTCGCCGCGGTGGAGCAGCAAGGCGTCGTCTTCGCCGCCGACGGCCTGTACGAGCGCATCGTGATACGCGATATGCCGCTGCAGGGCCGCACCGCGCGCGTTCTCTGGCAGGACCACAACGTCAGCGGCGGCTTGTATCTCGACGACGGCAGCATGGCCTTTGACTACACCAAGTACTTCGATCTGTATCGCCTGTTCACACCCGAGTTGAGGACCGCGCTGGCGATCGGCGGTGGCGCGTACAACGTGCCGCGGGCCATCCTGCGGGACTCCCCGCAGGCGATCGTGGATGTGGCGGAGATCGATCCGACGCTTCGCGCCCTGGCGCGGCGCTACTTCGCGCTGCCCGAGGACCCGCGACTGAGAAACCACGTCATCGACGGTCGGCGCTTCCTGCACGACACCGCCGCACGCTACGACCTGATCTTCTCGGATGCCTACGGCTCGTTCGTTTCCGCGCCCCCGCAGTTCGCCACGCGCGAGTTCTTCGGCCTGGCGAAGAGCAGGCTCAAGGAGGACGGCGTGGTGATCGCCAATTTCTACGGCAGCCTGGCCGCGGACAGCCGGGCGATGATCTATTCCGTGTTGAGGACGATGCGCGGCGTGTTCCCGCAGGTGTACGTCATCGCCACGGTGGATCCCGCGAGCGATGCGCTGCAGAACTTCATCTTCATCGGCCACAACGCCTCGGACCCGGACAGACGCGTCGAACTGCGGCAAGCGGCCGGCGTCGCGTTCTCCTACCCGATACTGAAGGAAGTCGCCACGTTGGAGGTGCGCCCGGCCGATGCGCTGCTCGCGTCGCATCCGCTGCTGACCGACGATTTCGCCCCGGTCGAGTATCTTGCGGCGAACGCGGTGCGTCGTTACGACGTCTTGCGCGGCCACCGCGCCGACCGCTAGAGGTCGACGCGCAGCATCATCGTGAAGCCGTACTCGTTGACCTGCTCCTGCG
>JAOUGZ010000483.1 GCA_029865405.1 Betaproteobacteria bacterium | reverse complement strand
GCGCGGCCTCGTGTCCGACGAGCACCCGTACTGCCTCGGCTTCTTCGACCTGTCGCAGCACCAGCCGGCGAACCTGATCGGCGAGGCCGACGTGGTGCTGCTCCTCGGCAAGCGGCTCGATTTCACCCTCGGTTTCGGCTTGCCGCCGATCGTAGCCGAGCGCGCGAAGGTGATCCAGGTCGAACCTTGCGGCCTGCAGGCGGGGCGCAACCGCGGCGTCGAGCTCGGCATGATCGGCGACGTCGGCCCGATCGTCGCCCAGCTCGCCGAGCGCGCCGCCGCGCTCGAGTGGCTCGAGTTGCCGTGGCTCGCGCGCCTGCGCGAGGCGCGCGCCGCCGAGCGCTCGCGCATCGAGGCCTTCGCCGTACCCGAGACGCCGCTGCGCTCGATGTTCGTGCACCGTGCGCTCGCCGCGCTGCTGCGCCCCGACGACGTGCTGGTGTTCGATGGCGGCGACTACGCGTACTACGGCAGGGCCTACTTGCCGGCGCGCATGCCGCGCTCGTGGTACTACCTGTCGAACCTTGGGATGCTCGGACAGGCGCTGCCCGCAGCGATCGCAGCCAAGCTCGCCAGGCCCGCGAGTCGCGTTTTCTGCATCACCGGCGACGGCGCCTTCGGCTTCAACGCCATGGAGCTCGACACCGCAGTGCGCCATGGCCTCGACATCGTGGTGCTGCTCGGCAACGATGCGGCCTGGGGGATCGACAAGAACATCCAGCTGGGCCTGTACGGCAAGGCAGTGGTCACCGACCTCGCACCCACGCGCTATGACCTGGTGGCGCAGGGACTCGGCGCGCACGGCGCGCAGGTAGAGCGGCCCGAGCAGCTGGCGCCCGCGCTCGAGCGCGCCCTTGCCGCGGGCAAACCGGCGCTGATCAACATCGCCATGCGAAGCCAGATCAGCATGCGCGCGCAGGGCATCGTCGACAGCAGGATGAAGGGCGGCGCGTTCTGATATGGCCGGGCGCGTGATCGTCTACGGCATCGGCGCGATCGGCGGCCAGGTCGCGGGCAGGCTGCACAGCGCGGGCGTGACGCTGACGGCGGTGGAACCGTGGGACCCGCAGCGCGAGGCGGTGATGCGCGACGGGCTGCGTATCGCCAGTCCCGATGGCAGCGTGGAGCGTTACAGACTGCCGGTCATCGCGCCGCATGCGCTCGAGGGGCAGGTGGACCTGTGCCTGCTGGCGGTCAAGTCCTACGACACCGAGGCGGCGTTGCGCGGCGTGCTGCCGCACCTGGCGCCGGATGGGTTGGTCGTGAGCCTGCAGAACTCGATCAACGAGGAGTGGATCGCGCCGCGGGTCGGCGCCGCGCGCATGCTGGGCGGCGTGGTGCTGGTCAACGCGGTGTTGCTCGAGCCCGGGCTGATCACGGTCACGGCCTCGGTGAGCCGCGCCGCCGCCGGCGCGCAGCTGCCCGGGGTCTACGTCGGCGAGTACCGGCGGCCGGCCGGCGAGCATGCGCGGCGCGTGGCGCGGCTGCTCGAGGCCGTCTGGCCCGCCGAGGCGATCGACGACCTGCTCCACGAGCGCTGGACGAAGATGGTGACCAACAGCGCGCTCAATCCCGTGTCCGGCATTGGCGGCCTGGCATCGGCGGCGATGCTCTCGAGCGCTGCCGCGCGGCGCGCCATCATCGGCATCGCCGCCGAAGTGCTGCAGGTGGCCGCGGCCGAGGGCCAGCGTCTTACGCGGGTGATGGGGGATTTCAGCGCCGAGGATGTCCAGGCGGGTGCCCTTGGCACTTCGGACGCGTTCGACCGCGGGCTGGCCGCACGCGCCGCACGTGTGAGCGCGGATGCGGCCACCTCGCTGCTGCAGGATGTGCAGCGCGGGCGCCGCACCGAAGTCGACTTCTTCACCGGCCTGGTGGCCCGCAAGGGGCGCGGGCACCGCATTGCCACGCCCTGGTGCGACGCAGCGACCGCGCTGGTGCACGAGATCGAGCAAGGGCGGCGCGGTCCAGCCGCCGAGAACCTCGACGAGCTCGCGCGGCGCGCGCTCGACTAGCGCAGCGGCTTCGCCGAGATCACATGGCCGAGCTGCCAGGGGCGTGGCAGCGCGGCGTGCGCGTCCTTGATTCTCGAAAGACGCTCGAGCAACTCGCGCGGCATCGGCGCGGTCCGGCGCTGCACGACGCTCACGTGTGCGCTCAGCGATTCGCAAGAGGCGGCGAGAAAGCCCTCCGTGGCGTGGAACATCTCCTGGTAGAAGTGGATGCGCTTCGCGTCGTGATCGAGCAACCGCGCCTCGAAGCGCAGCGGGTCACCCTCCTTCACCTCGCGCAGGAAGTTAAGGTGCGACTCGAGTGCGAAGGTCGTCGCGCCGTGTCGTTTGCGGAATCCGGCGTCCAGGCCGAGGAAATCGAAGAACTCCTCGGCCGCGAGATCGAAGACGACGTGGTAGTAGCCCACGTTCATGTGGCCGTTGTAGTCGATCCACTCGGGCCGCACCACGGCGGTCCCGGCGGCGAAGGGGGCGGGGAGCGTCACGCGCGCAGTCTAGAGCCTTCGCCGGGGCAAGCCGCGAGCCGACGCGCAGTGCGTTTACGCACAAGGCTTGTACAATAAATAGTTTACAGGTGCCAGAGCGATGTATAAGATTCGTATAGATATTCAACAGCGCTTGAGGACAACCAATGCAATCGACCGATGGAGCCTGGCTCCCCATCCGCACCGTGGCAGCGCTCACCGGCGTGAATGCCGTGACGCTGCGCGCCTGGGAACGGCGCTACGGGTTGTTCAAGCCCGTGCGCACGGCCAAAGGGCACCGCCTCTATACGCATGAGCACGTCGAGCTGATCCGGCGCGTGCTGACGCTGATCGAGCGCGGCGTGCCCGTCGGCCAGGCGCGGCAGGCGCTTGCCGGCGAGGGCCCGGAGCGAAAGCCCGCCTCCGAGCCGGACCTCGGCCCCTGGCGCACTTGGCGCGAGCGCATGGCCGCCGCGGTCGCGCGCTTCGACGAGGACGCGCTCGACGAGGTGTGCGATGAGGCGCTGGCGCTGCACCCCGTGGAACGCGTGACCCGGCTGCTGTTCATGCCGGTGCTTGCCGAGCGCGGCGAGCGCTGGCAGAAGGTCGCGGGCGGGGTCGCCGAGGAGCATTTCTTCTCCGTCTATCTGCGCAACGCGATCGGCGCGCGCTTTCATCACCGGCACCGCGTCGATGCGGGCCCCAGGCTGCTCGCGGCCTGCCTGCCC
>JAOUGZ010000481.1 GCA_029865405.1 Betaproteobacteria bacterium | reverse complement strand
GGGACCTCGTGCGCGACGATCGCCACCGCCGTCACCAGGCCGAGCTCGGGACTCTGCAGAAACGCGGCGGCGATCAGGATGCCGTCGACGAAATTGTGGATGGTGTCCCCCACCACGATCAGCGTGCCGGCGCGCGCATGCTCCCGGTGATGGGCGGGGCCGTCGCCCTCGCCGTGATCGTGCGAATGGCGCCACAGCAGGAGCTTCTCCAGCAGGAAGAAGCCCAGGATGCCGCCGAGGATCGCAGTCGCCACGGTGCGCGCATCGCCCTCGGCGAAGGCGTGCGGCAGGACCTCGAGGAACGCCGCGCCGAGCAGCGTGCCGATGGCGAAGGAGACCAGCATCGGCACCCACTTCGCGCGCAGCACCAGCGCGAACGCGGCGGCGCATACCGACAGCACGCCGCCGGCGAGGCACGCCAGCACGATCCAGGTGAGGGTCATGGGGAGCGCGATTCTAACCAGACGAACGCCGCGATGCGCTCCGGCGTACGCTCGCGGCGCCAGGACGGAAAGCGCGCGGCGTCGCTGTAGGTGCAGAAGTCTCCGCCGTGCACCTGCGTCACGCCGCAGGTGGCGAGACGCTGGCGCGCGACGGCGTACAGATCGAGCAGCCAATGCCCCGGGCGGTTCGCCGTGAAGGCGCGCGCGGCCGCAGCATCGCGCGCGAGGAACGCATCGCGCACCTCGGCGCCGACTTCATAGCGTTGCGGGCCGATGGCGGGTCCGAGCCACGCCATCAGCGTTGCGGGCGCCACGCGCATGTGCGCCACGGTCGCCTCGATGACGCCGGCGGCGAGCCCGCGCCAGCCCGCGTGCGCGGCGCCGACCACCGTGCCGGCGGTGTCGGCGAGCAGCACGGGCAGGCAATCGGCTGCCTGCACGGCGCAGACCGCGCCTGCGCCGCGCGCCACGGCGGCGTCCGCCTCGGGCCGGTCCCGTGCCTCGGCCGCGTCCACCACGCGCGTGCCGTGCACCTGGCGCAGCCAGGCCGGCGGCGCGGGAAGCGCCGGGTCGGCGTCGCCGCGCGTGGTGACAAGCGCGCGCACTCGTGGCGGCGCCGGCCAGTCAGGGCGAATCATCGCGCAGGCGCTTGAGCAGGGCGCGGAAATCGGCGGGCGGCGCGGCGCGCCAGGTCATCGCCTTGCCGCTCGTCGGATGCACGAGCGAGAGCTCCGCGGCGTGCAGCGCCTGGCGCGTGAAGGCGATGCCGTGGCGCGTGCCGCGGCGATACGTGCCTTCGCCGATGATCGGGTGGCGGATGTGCTGGAAATGCACGCGGATCTGGTGCGTGCGCCCGGTTTCCAGCCGGCACTCGACGAGCGCCGCGCGCCCGAAACGCTCGAGCACGCGATAGCGCGTCACGGCGTCCTTGCCGCGCCGCGTCACCGCCATGCGCGTGCGTGCGCGCGTGTCGCGCCCCACCGGCGCGTCGATGACGCCGCTCGCCGGCGGATCGCCCTGCACCACGGCCAGGTACACGCGGCGCATGCTGCGCTCGCCCAGCTGGCGCACGAGGCTCGCCTGCGCTTCCAGCGTCTTCGCCACGACGATGAGGCCGGTGGTGTCCTTGTCGAGGCGGTGCACGATGCCCGCGCGCGGCACGCCGGCGAGCTGCGGCGCGTGCGCAAGGAGCGCATTCATCAGCGTGCGGTCGGGCTGGCCGGCGCCCGGGTGCACCACCAGGCCGGCGGGCTTGTCGATCACCACCAGGTCCGCGTCCTCGTAGGCTACCTTGAGCGGCATGCGCTGCGCCTGCGGCGCGGATTGCGGCGCCGGGGGCGGCGCGAGCGCCACGCGCTCGCCGCCGCGCACCAGCGTGCGCGGCGCGGCGCACGCGCCGTCCACGGTGATGTGCCCCTCGGCCAGCCAGGCCTGCAGGCGGCTCCTCGAGTACTGCGGGAACATGCGTGCCAGCGCCTGGTCCAAGCGCAGTCCGGCCAGCGCGCGCGGCGCCTCGGCGTTCATCGGCGCGACGAAGCTCGCGTCCCAGCCGGCGTTGTCGTCCTCGTCCGTATAATCGCGACCCATGTTGAGAAGTGTACTGGTACTGGCCGCCGCGGCACTGCTCGCCGCGGGTTGCGCGACGACCGAGCCGCCCGACGAGACCGCGGGCTGGACCGTCGAGCGCCTGTACGGCGAGGCGCGCGACGCCATGAAGGAGCGCGACTGGGCGAAAGCCATCAAGTACCTGGAGAAGCTCGAGGCGCGCTTTCCCTACGGGCGCTACGCGCAGCAGGCGCAGCTCGACGTCGCCTGGGCGCACTGGAAATTCGACGAGCGCGCCTCGGCGATTGCCGCCACCGAGCGCTTCATCAAGCTCTATCCCAACCATGAAGCGCTCGACTACGCGTACTACCTGAAGGGGCTGATCAACTTCACCGAGAACGCGGGCCTGTTCGCCATCCTGTCCGACCCGGATCTGGCCGAGCGCGACCCCAAGGCGGCGCGCGAGGCCTTCGCCGCGTTCCGCGAGGTGGTGACGCGCTTTCCGGACTCGAAGTACGCCGAGGATTCTGCGGCGCGCATGCGCTACCTGGTGAACTCGCTCGCCCGGCACGAGGTGCACGTGGCGCGCTACTACATGAAGCGCGGCGCCTATGTCGCCGCCGCCAACCGCGCTCAAGCCGCGGTGCAGAATTACCCGCAGGCGCCGGCCATCGAGGAGGCGCTGTTCATCCTGATGCGCGCCTACGAAGCGCTGGGCGTCGCCGACCTGCGCGCCGATGCCGAGCGCGTCCTGCGCCGCAATTTCCCCGACAGCGCGCATTTCAAGGGCCCGGTGAAGCGCCATGTGTCCTGGTGGCGCATCTGGGACCCGGACTGGTAATCAGACTTTGATGTTCTCGTCCGCGACGTAGGCGCGGATGATGCTTTCCACGTCGGCATCGGCCTTGAAGCCCATTTCCAGAGCGCGCGGCGTCCTGAAGTTCACCGGCCAGGTCCTGACGATCGCCTGGATGCGCGCATCCGGCTTGTAGGTCACGCGCGCGGCGGCCTGGGCGCCGGCGACCTTCTTCAGCGCCTCGATCATCTGCGCCACGCTCGCCGTGATGCCGGGCAGATTGAGCCAGCGCTGCGTTCCCCAGGCTTTGGCCGGCAATTCCCACGCGTGCAGGAACGCCTCCACCACGCGCCCCGGCGAGAGCATCCACACGCCGGTATCCGGCGCCACCGGGCATTCGGCGTCGACGCCGTTCAGCGGCT
>JAOUGZ010000482.1 GCA_029865405.1 Betaproteobacteria bacterium | reverse complement strand
CCGAGCCGGTATCGATCGGCGCCATGGTCGGCCCTGAAGCCTTCATGGAGGTGCGCTACCTCGCACACGTGAGGCAAATGCGCGCGCTGGAGCTCATCCCGGCATGGGCGGAGGAATTCCGCGGCGCGTTCGGGCGCGAAACCGGCGGCCTCCTGCATACCTACCGTACGGAGGATGCCGACACCGTGGTGGTCGCACTGGGCTCCGTGCTCGGCACGATCAAGGACACGGTCGACGAGATGCGCCGCGCCGGCGTGAAGATCGGCGTGCTCGGCATTACCTGCTTTCGCCCCTGGCCGCAGGCCGCGGTGCGCGCGGCGCTGGCGCGCGCCAGGCGCGTGGTGGTCATCGAGAAGAGCCTTGCCGTGGGGCTGGGCGGCATCGTCTCGACCAACGTGCGCACCTGCTTCACCGGCAGCCCCGACGCGGTGCATGCCGTGATCGCCGGGCTGGGCGGCCGCTCGATCACGCGCGCCTCGCTCGCGCGCGTGTTCGCCGCGGCCATCGGCGGCAAGCTCGAGCCGCTCACCTTCCTCGACCTCGACCGCGCGCTCGTCGAGCGCGCGCTGGCGCGCGAGCGCGAGCAGCGCCGCTCCGGGCCGATCGCCGAAGGCCTGTTGCGTGACCTCGGCGTGGTCGCCGCCCGCCCCGGTTAGGACGCCGCCCTTGGCCTACCAGCCCGTCAAGTTCTACCAGACCGGAACCTTCACGGTCGGCAACCGGCTGCTCGCGCCCGAGGAGCGCTCGGTGCAGGCCAACCTGCGGCGCACCAACTCGCTCAACTCCGGGCACCGCGCCTGCCAGGGATGCGGCGAGGCGCTCGGCGCGCGCTACGCCATCGATGCCGCGATGGAGGCGACCGGCAACCAGCTGATCGCCGCCAACGCGACCGGCTGCCTGGAGGTGTTTTCGACGCCGTATCCCGAGACCTCGTGGCAGATTCCCTGGATCCATTCGCTCTTCGGCAACACCGCGGCGGTGGCGACCGGGATCGCCGCGGCGATGAAAGTGAAAGGGCGCAGCGACGTGCGCGTCGTGGCGCAGGGCGGCGACGGCGGCACCACCGACATCGGCTTCGGCTGCCTCTCGGGGATGTTCGAGCGCAACGACGACGTGCTCTACATCTGCTACGACAACGAGGCCTACATGAACACCGGGGTGCAGCGCTCCTCGGCGACGCCGCCCGCCGCGCGCACGGCGACCACCATGGCGGTGGGCGAAGCGCCCGGCAACGTGTTCGGCCCGGGCAAGAACCTGCCGGCGATCGCCATGGCGCACGGCATTCCCTATGTGGCGACGGCGACCGTGGCCGAGCTGCACGATCTGGAGGCCAAGGTGCGCCGCGCCATGGGATTTCGCGGCGCGCGCTACCTGCACCTGTTCGTCCCCTGCCCGCTCGGCTGGGGCCACGCCGCCGAGGACACGATTCGCATTGCGCGGCTGGCGAAGGAAACGGGGATGTTTCCGGTGTTCGAGGCGCTGTACGGCGAAGTCGCGTCGGTGTCGAAGATCCGCAGGAAGCTTCCGGTCGAGGAGTACCTGAGGCCGCAAAAGCGCTTCGCGCACCTGTTCGGCGCCACGCCGCGGGCCGAGGACATCGCGCGCATCCAGGGCATCGCCGACCGCAACATCCGCCGTTACGGGCTCGTGGATGCGTAAGCCCTTCGCCATCACGCTCGATCCCGGATCGAGCCTCGCCAACCACACCGGCACCTGGCGCACGCTGCGCCCCGAGTACGTCGATCGCCTGCCGCCCTGCAACAGCGCCTGCCCCGCCGGGGAGAACATCCAGGGCTGGCTCTACCACGCCGAATCGGGCGACTACGAGGCGGCGTGGCGCCTGCTGACGCAGGACAACCCGCTGCCCGCGGTCATGGGACGCGTCTGCTATCACCCGTGCGAAACGTCCTGCAACCGGGCGCAGCTCGACTCCGCGGTCGGCATCAACTCGGTCGAGCGCTTCCTCGGCGACGAGGCACTGCGCCAGGGCTGGAAGTTCGACGCGCCCGCGGCGCCCTCGGGAAAGCGCGTGCTGGTGGTGGGCGCCGGGCCCTCGGGGCTCTCGGCGGCGTATCACCTCGTACGCTTCGGGCACGCGGTCGAGATCCACGAGGCCGGCCCGGTCGCGGGCGGCATGATGCGCTTCGGCATCCCCAAGTACCGCCTGCCGCGCGACGTGCTCGAGGCGGAGATCCGCCGCCTGCTCGAGCTGGGGGTGACGCTCAAGCTGAACGCCAAGGTGGCGAACATCCTCGAGACGATGCGAGGCGGCGCGTTCGACGCCGCCTTTCTCGCCGTCGGCGCGCACATCGCCAAGCGCGCCTACATCCCGGCCGGCAGCGCGGCGAAGGTGCTCGACGCGCTGTCGGTGCTGCGCTCGATGGAAGGCGAAGAAAAGCCGCTGCTCGGCCGGCGCGTGGTGGTCTACGGCGGCGGCAACACCGCCCTCGACGTGGCGCGCACCGCCAAGCGCCTGGGCGCCGAAGACGCGGTCATCGTCTACCGGCGCACGCGCGAGAAGATGCCGGCGCACGACTCCGAGGTCGAGGAAGCGCTGCAGGAAGGCGTGCTCATCAAGTGGCTCTCCACCATCAAGCAGGCCGCCGAATCCTCGATCACGGTCGAGAAGATGGTGCTCGACGCCAAGGGCAACCCGCAGCCCACCGGCGAGCTGGAGACGCTCGCCGCCGATTCGGTGGTGCTCGCGCTCGGCCAGGACGTGGACCTGTCGCTGCTCGACGGCGTGCCGGGCCTGCAAATGCGCGACGGCACCGTGCAGGTCGGCGCCAACATGATGACCGGCCACGCCGGCATCTTCGCCGGCGGCGACATGGTGCCCGCCGAGCGCACGGTGACGGTGGCCGTCGGCCACGGCAAGAAGGCCGCGCGCCACATCGACGCCTGGCTGCGCGGCGCCGTGTACGCGCCGCCGCCCAAGCACGAGCCGGCGACATTCGAGCAGATCAATACCTGGTACTACTCGGATGCGCCGAAGACCGTGCGCCCGGTGCTCGACGACGTGCGCCGCCAGTCCACCTTCGACGAGGTGGTGCGCGGGCTCGACGAGTCCAACGCCCTGTATGAAGCGCGCCGCTGCCTGTCGTGCGGCAACTGCTTCGAGTGCGACAACTGCTACGGCGTGTGCCCGGACAACGCGGTGATCAAGCTCGGGCCGGGCAAGCGCTTCCAGTTCAACTTCGACTACT
>JAOUGZ010000039.1 GCA_029865405.1 Betaproteobacteria bacterium | reverse complement strand
CTCATCAACCGACTCGAGTCGCACCAGGAGGGCCGCATCGTCGTCGACGGCATCGAGCTCGCCGAGGACCTGAAGGCGATCGAGGCCATCCGGCGCGAGGTCGGCATGGTGTTCCAGAGCTTCAACCTGTTCCCGCACCTCACGGCGCTGGAGAACCTGACGCTCGCGCCAGTGTGGGTGCGGCGCATGCCGAAGAAGGATGCCGAGACGCTCGCGCTGCAGCTACTGGAGCGGGTGCGCATTGCCGAGCAGGCGCACAAGTACCCGGCGCAGCTCTCGGGCGGCCAGCAGCAGCGCGTGGCGATCGCGCGGGCGCTCGCCATGAAACCCAAGGTGATGCTGTTCGACGAGCCGACCTCGGCCCTCGACCCGGAGATGATCAAGGAGGTGCTCGACGTCATGATCGAGCTGGCGCAGGAAGGCATGACGATGCTGGTGGTGACGCACGAGATGGGGTTCGCGCGCACGGTGGCCGACCGGGTGGTGTTCATGGACCAGGGCGAGATCGTCGAGTCGGCGCCGCCGCAGACGTTCTTCGAGGCGCCGAAGACCGACCGGGCGCGGCTGTTCCTCAGCCAGATCCTCGGGCACTAGCTATGCTAGACTTTTTTCGCTCTTAACCATAAGCACGCAAAGGAGATTTCCATGGGCGCGATACTGCAGTCCCTCAACCGCACCATCATTGCGGGCATCGTCGTTCTGGTCGTCATCCTGCTCATCGTCGGCCAGGCGAGCGGCGCCTGGATCGACCTGTCGAGCCACCAGTGGTGGGCGTTCTTCATGCGCTGGCTGCATGTGCTCTCCGGCGTCATGTGGATCGGCCTGCTCTGGTACTTCAACTTCGTGCAGACGCCCTCGATGCCGAAGATCCCGGACGAGCAGAAGCCGGCGATCAGCAAGGTGATCGCGCCCGAGGCGCTGTTCTGGTTCCGCTGGTCGGCGCTTTCCACGATCGTCACCGGGCTGCTCCTCGCCTCGATGAACATGTACCTGGTGCAGGCGCTGTCGCTGCAGCGGCCGTTCACCGCCATCGGCATCGGCATGTGGCTCGGGCTGCTGATGGCATTCAACGTCTGGTTCATCATCTGGCCGAACCAGAAGAAGGCGCTCGGCATGGTGCAGGTGAGCCCCGAGGAAAAGGCGGCGGCGGCGAAGAAGGCCGGTATGACCTCGCGCCTCAACACGCTCCTGTCGATCCCCATGCTCTATTGCATGGTGGCGCAGCAGAACGGCGGGCTATAGGAACAGGGGAACCGCAAGGTTCCCCGCGTTACCCCCTCCTCGCGCTAACGCGACTTCAGTTTGTCCAGACCGCGCAGGCGCGAGCCGGCGCGGATGCCGCGCTCGGCGAACCAGCCCTGCGCCATTTCGAGCGCGAAGCGAGCCGGCTGTTTCGCGCAGTGCGAGACCTCCGTGTGGGGTTGCATGTCGGCGATGTTGACGATGACGCCGCTCTCGTCGATGAAGGCGACAGACAGCGGCAGCGGCGTGTTCTTCATCCACATGCAATGCACGGTGGTCTCGTCGAACACGAACAGCATGCCGCCGTTCGGCGCGAGCGCGGTGCGGTGCATGAGCCCCAGCGCCCGGGTGGCATCGCGGTCGGCCACTTCGGCGCGGATCAGGTGCATGCCCGCGCCGAGCTGCACGGTGGGCAGGGCCGGTTGCTGGGCCGTGGCGGCGCCGGCGGCGAGCAGCAGGGCGCAGAGAAGCTGGCGCATGGGCGAAAAAAAGGGCAGGGTAACCGCCCTGCCCTCATTGCGGAAGGGGAGAGTTACTTCTTCTCTTCCTTCTTCATCTCTTTCTTCTCGGCCTTCTTCTTGGCGGCCTTCTTGTCTTCCTTCTTCTCCATCTTCTTCTCGTCCTTCATCGGCGCACCGGCGTGCGAGGCGGCGAAGGCGGACGCGCTAACGGCTGCAAACATCGCAGCGGCGATCACAGTCAGAAGCTTGTTCATTCACATCTCCTAGGTAGGTGTGTAAACGGGTCGGCGTGGCGGATCCGCCACGCTCCCGCAGCGCATAACGCGTCTGGGCGAAAGGCGTTGACACGGATTGTGGCGTCGACGAATCAACCCTCGACCCCGACGCACCGATGAACCCATAACTATATGATAAGATTGCTTTTTTACACGATGATTGCTATGTTGCGCCGATTGCTTACGGCGGCTGTGCTTTGCTTCGGCGCGCAGTCCTTGGCCGGCGCCGCGCCGCGCATACCCGCAGACGACGCTGAGATTCTCGAGCGACTGTCGCTGGTACGCGACAGTCCGCAGGCTAAAGCACTGCGCGAGCTGCGTGCCCGCGTCGCCGCGGCGCCCGCCGACCCCGGGCTGGCCGCCGCGCTCGCTCGCCGTTACTTCATGCTCGCCATGGCCGACGGTGATCCCCGCTTCATCGGCTACGCGCAGGCCGCGCTGCGCCCCTGGGACGGTGCCGAGGCACCCCCCGGCATCCTGCTGGTGCGCGGGATGCTGCGGCAGTACCGGCACGATTTCGACGGCGCGCTCACCGACCTCGCGCTCGCCCTGCAGCGCGACCCCGGGAACGACGAGGCGCACGCCTGGCGCGCCGCCATATTCATGGTGCGCGCGGATTACGCGCGCGCGGCCGACGCCTGCGCGGCGCTCGCCGCGCTCGAGGACAGCATTCAGGCCGTCGGCTGCAGCACGTATGTGGAGGCCACCACCGGCCGCACGCGTGCGGCCTATGACCGGCTGCGGGCCGCCCTCGCGGCCCAGCCGGACTCCGGCGGGCAGGTGCAGCTTTGGGCGCTCACCCGGCTCGCGGAAATGGCCGATCGACTCGGCGATGCAGCGGCGGCCGAGAATCACTTCAAGGCGGCGCTGACGCTCGGCAGGGAAGACAACTTCCTGCTCGCCGCGTACGCCGATTTCCTGCTCGAGCGGCGCCGCGAGCGTGAAGTGCTCGCCTTGCTGAAGGATCGAGGGCGCTCCGACACGCTGCTCCTGCGCGTCGCCCTCGCCGCGCACCGGCTGGGCCTGCCCGAGGCCGCGGGCCACGTGCGCACCCTCGGCGAGCGCTTTGCCGCCGCCGCACTGCGCGGCGAGCGGCTGCATCTTGCGGAAGAGGCGCGCTACCTGCTCGAGCTGCGCGGCGATGCCGGCGCCGCGCTCGCCGCGGCCGCCGAGAACTGGAAGTCGCAGCGCGAGCCGCGCGACGCCCTGATCCTGCTCGAAGCCGCGCGCGCCGCGCGCGCGCCCGCGGCCGCCGCACCGGTGCTCGAGTGGCTGGCGCGCTCGGGCTTCGAGCACGAAGGCATGCGCCGCCTCGCGGTCGAGCTGCGGTGAGACTCGCACTGTTGTTCACGCTGGCGCTGTGCGCCGGCTCGGCGCTCGCGCACAAGCCGAGCGACAGCTACCTCGCGCTGCGTGTCGAGGGTGCCGCGCTCGAAGGCCAGTGGGACATAGCCCTGCGCGACCTGGAGCACGCCATCGGCCTTGACGCCAATGGCGACGGCGCCATCACCTGGGGTGAGTTGCGCGCGCAGCGCTCCGAAATTGTCGCGTATGCGCTAGCGCGCCTCGTGCTGGACGCCGACGGCAGGCCGTGCGGCGTCGAGGCCCGCGAACTGCTTGTCGACGAGCACAGCGACGGCGCCTATGCCGTGCTGCGCTTCGCGGCGCGCTGCGACGCCGTGCCGGAGCGCACGCTGGCCATCGGCTACAGCTTGTTCGCCGACCTCGATCCCACGCACCGCGGGCTGGTCCGGGTCGCGCACGGCGCGCAGACCGCAAGCGGTGTGCTCGGCCCGGACCAACCACGACTCGAGGTGAGGCTCGGCGAAAGCTCGCGCCTGCGCCAGTTCTTCGATTACGCGCGTGAGGGCGCCTGGCACATCTGGATCGGCATCGACCACGTGCTGTTCCTCGTTTCGCTGCTGCTGCCTGCGGTGCTGGTCTACGGCGCACGCGCGTGGACACCTGCGCCCCGCTTCGCGCCCGCCTTCTGGGACGTGTTCAGGATCGTCACCGCGTTCACCGTGGCGCATTCCATCACGCTGTCGATGGCGGCGCTCGGCGTGCTGGCGCTGCCCTCGCGCCTGGTGGAGTCGGTGATCGCGCTTTCGGTGGTACTGGCCGCGCTCAACAACCTCTACCCATTGGTGCTCGGCCGGCGCTGGGCGGTGGCCTGCGGCTTCGGGCTGGTGCACGGCTTCGGCTTCGCCAGCGTACTTGCGGATCTCGGCCTGCCGCGCGATGCCCTGCTCGTCTCCCTCGTCGGCTTCAACCTCGGCGTCGAAGCCGGCCAGCTCGCCATCGTCGCCCTGTTCCTGCCGGCCGCGTTCCTTGCGCGCCAGCACCCGCTCTACCGGCGGCTGGTGTTCGCGGGCGGCTCGCTGGCGATCGTCCTGGTCGCGTCGCTGTGGATGCTGGAGCGGATTTTCGACCTGAAGATCTTATAATTCCGCTTTTCGCGGCGCAATCGCGCAGGAGTATTCATGGCGTACAAGCATATCAAGGTCCCCTCGGCGGGCGAGAAGATCAAGGTCAACAAGGACTTCTCCCTGGCGGTGCCGGACAACCCCGTCATTCCGTACATCGAAGGCGACGGCACCGGCGTCGATATCACGCCCGTGATGGTCAAGGTGGTGGATGCAGCGGTGCAGAAGGCCTACGGCGCGAAGAAGAAGATCGTGTGGATGGAGATGTACGCCGGCGAGAAGTCCTGCAAGGTCTACGGCGAGAACGTCTGGCTCCCCGACGAAACGCTGGCCGCGGCCAAGGAGTACGTAGTGTCGATCAAGGGGCCGCTCACCACGCCGGTGGGCGGCGGCATCCGCTCGATCAACGTCGCCCTGCGCCAGGAGCTCGACTTGTACGTCTGCCTGCGCCCGATCCGCTACTTCAAGGGCGTGCCCTCGCCGCTCAAGGAGCCGGAAAAGACCGACATGGTGATCTTCCGCGAGAACTCCGAGGACATCTACGCCGGCATCGAGTGGGCGGCGAAGACGCCCGAGGTGAAGAAGCTGATCAAGTTCCTGACCGACGAGATGAAGGTGAAGAAGATCCGCTTCCCCGAGACTTCGGCGATCGGCATCAAGCCGGTGTCCGTGCAGGGCTCGGAGCGGCTGATCCGCAAGGCCTTCCAGTACGCCGTCGACAACGACCGCAAGTCGGTGACCCTGGTGCACAAGGGCAACATCCAGAAATTCACCGAGGGGGGCTTCCGCGACTGGGGCTACGCCCTGGCGCAGAAGGAGTTCGGCGCCAAGCTGGTGGACGGCGGCCCGTGGTGCAGCTTCAAGAACCCGAAGTCCGGCCGCGAAATCGTGGTGAAGGATGTGATCACCGACGCCTTTCTGCAGCAGATCCTGCTGCGTCCCGCGGAGTACGACGTCATTGCCACCATGAACCTGAACGGCGATTACGTCTCGGACGCGCTCGCCGCGCAAGTCGGCGGCATCGGCATCGCGCCGGGCGCCAACATGAGCGACTCGATCGCCATGTTCGAGGCCACCCACGGCACCGCGCCCAAGTACGCCGGCAAGGACTACGTGAATCCGGGCTCGGAGATCCTGTCAGCGGAAATGATGCTGCGGCACATGGGCTGGGTCGAAGCCGCCGACGTCATCGTGCGCTCGATGGAGAAGGCCATCGCCGACAAGGTGGTGACCTACGATTTCGCGCGCCTGATGCAGGGCGCGAAGCAGGTGTCATGCTCGGGCTTCGGCCAGGCGATGATCGAACGCATGTAGGGCGCGCAAGACCGCAATGAAAAAGGGCCGCTGGCGCGGCCCTTTTCGCTCTTGGCGTCGGCGGCTCTAGACCTTGTTGATGTTGGAGGCCTGCTTTCCCTTGGGGCCCTGCACCACGTCGAAGCTCACCTTCATGCCCTCCTTGAGGGTCTTGAAGCCCGCCATCTGGATGGCGGAGAAATGCGCGAACAGGTCCTCGCTGCCGTCATCCGGCGTGATGAATCCATACCCTTTCGCGTCGTTGAACCACTTCACGGTGCCGGTCGCCATTGCCGCTTCCCTTGTATGAGTTGGATAACGCCGGGCGCTGCGCCCGGGCCATGCTTGAAACTCATGTCGCCGCCGCCTTTTTTGCCCATGGCGTTACCGACAGCCTGAATCCAAACACAAGGCGGCTTCTACCCGCCTTCCCAGGTGCAGTCAAGACCCCCCTGCCGCCGCATTGCGCACACCGAACACATTGATTAGGATAGCTATGAGCGGGTGGAGCAACGCCCGGCGATTCACCATCATTAGCACGGAGTGCGTGAACGGAAACGTAAAGGGCATGTCCGATCGGATTGAGCTTGAGAACGAAACTTAAGAGGCATGGCGCAGTTCAAGGACGACACTCTGCTCGAGGCGCAGCGGAGCAAGCTGCAGCCTCCGCCGATGTTCAAGGTCATGCTGCTCAACGACGACTACACGCCAATGGAATTCGTGGTGCTGGTGCTGCAGAAGTTCTTCGCCATGACGCGCGAGCGCGCCACGCAGGTCATGCTGAAGGTGCACCGCGAGGGCATCGGCGTGTGCGGCGTGTATCCGCACGACATCGCCAGCACCAAGGTTCAGCAGGTGGCGGCGTTTGCGCGCCGGCACCAGCACCCGCTGCAGTGCGTGATGGAGGAAACGTAGCATGATCGCCCAGGAGCTCGAAGTCAGCCTGCACATGGCGTTCGTCGAAGCGCGCCAGAAGCGGCATGAGTTCATCACCGTCGAGCACCTGCTGCTGGCGTTGCTGGACAACCCCACCGCGGCCGAGGTGCTGCGCGCGTGCGGCGCCAACCTCGACGAGCTGCGCAAGAGCCTCACGCAGCATATCGCCGAACAAACGCCGCGCATCGCCGCCGACCGCGAGGTGGACACGCAGCCCACCCTCGGCTTCCAGCGCGTCATCCAGCGCGCCATCCTGCACGTGCAGTCCTCGGGCAAGAAGGAAGTCACCGGCGCCAATGTGCTGGTGGCGATCTTCGGTGAGAAGGATTCGCACGCGGTCTACTTCCTGCAGCAGCAGGGGGTGACGCGCCTCGACGTCGTCAATTACATCTCGCACGGCATCACCAAGACGCCGCAGCCGCATTCCGGCAAGGCCGAGCAGGAGGCCGGGGAGGAAGCGCAGGCCGAGCCCTCCAACAGCCCGCTGGACAACTACACGCAGAACCTGAACGCGCTGGCGCTCGCCGGCAAGATCGATCCGCTGATCGGCCGCGAGCGCGAGCTCGAGCGCGTCATCCAGACCCTGTGCCGCCGGCGCAAGAACAACCCGCTGCTGGTGGGCGAGGCCGGCGTCGGCAAGACTGCGATCGCCGAGGGCCTGGCGCGCAGGATCATCGAATCGAACGTGCCCGAGCTGCTCGCGCGCAGCACGGTGTACGCCCTCGACATGGGGGCCCTGCTCGCCGGCACCAAGTACCGCGGCGACTTCGAGCAGCGCCTGAAGGCGGTGCTGAAGCAGCTGGTGGACAATCCCCATGCCATCCTCTTCATCGACGAGATCCACACCGTGATCGGCGCGGGCGCCGCTTCGGGCGGCACGCTCGACGCCTCCAACCTGCTCAAGCCGGTGCTCTCCACCGGGCAGCTGAAGTGCATCGGCGCCACCACCTACATCGAGTACCGCGGCGTGTTCGAGAAGGACCACGCCCTGTCGCGGCGCTTCCAGAAGATCGACGTCGTCGAGCCGTCGGTCGACGAGACGGTGGAGATCCTGAAGGGGCTGAAGACGCGCTTCGAGGCGCATCACAGCGTCAAGTACACGGCCACTGCGCTCACCTCGGCGGCGGAGCTCTCGGCGCGCTACATCAACGATCGCCACCTGCCCGACAAGGCCATCGACGTCATCGACGAGGCGGGCGCCGCCCAGAGAATCGCGCCGAAAAGCCGGCAGAAGAAGGTCATCGGCAAGGGCGAGATCGAGGAGATCGTCGCCAAGATCGCGCGCATCCCGCCCAGGAGCGTATCGAGCGACGACCGCGGCGCGCTCGCCAAGCTCGACCGCGACCTGAAAGCGGTGGTGTTCGGCCAGGATCGGGCCATCGACGCCTTGGCGTCGGCTATCAAGATGGCACGCTCGGGGCTTGGCAATCCGCAGAAGCCGATCGGCTCGTTCCTGTTCTCCGGGCCGACGGGCGTCGGCAAGACCGAGGTCGCGCGCCAGCTCGCCTATTGCATGGGCATCGAGCTGATCCGCTTCGACATGTCGGAGTACATGGAGCGCCACGCGGTGAGCCGCCTCATCGGCGCGCCCCCGGGGTACGTGGGCTTCGAGCAGGGCGGCCTGCTTACCGAGGCCATCACGAAGAAGCCCTACGCGGTGCTGCTGCTCGACGAGATCGAAAAAGCGCACCCGGACATCTTCAACATCCTGTTGCAGGTGATGGACCACGGCACGCTGACCGACAACAACGGCCGCAAGGCGGATTTCCGCAACGTGGCGATCGTCATGACCACCAACGCGGGCGCCGAGTCGCTCACCAAGAACGCCATGGGCTTCACGCCGTCGGCCACGGCGGGCGACGAAATGGAGATCATCAAGAAGATGTTCACGCCCGAGTTCAGGAACCGCCTGGACGCGGTGATCTCGTTCAGCGCGCTCGACCACGACGTCATCATGCGCGTGGTGGACAAGTTCCTGATCCAGCTTGAGGAGCAGCTGCAGGAGAAGAAGGTCGAGCCGCACTTCACGCAGAAGCTCAAGGACCACCTGGCGAAGAAGGGGTTTGATCCGCTGATGGGCGCGCGCCCGATGGCGCGCCTCATCCAGGACACTATCCGCCGCGCCCTCGCCGACGAGTTGCTGTTCGGCAAGCTGGCGCACGGCGGCAAGGTGACCGTGGACGTGGACGACGCCGGCAATGTGGCCCTGCAGTTCGAGGCGCCGGCGCCGGCGTCCGCGCCGCCGGCGAAAGAACCGGTCGCCTGAGCCCGGTTCCCGGCGCAGTCGCGCCGGGTTGCGCTGCCTCAATGGCGCACGCCAATTTCCTTGACAGGCGCCTCCCGCTGAGCCGAGACTCCGCCGAGTAGCAGTCAACTTCGGGGAGGGGCTCCGTATGCGAATTGCTCTTATTTGCGCGGCCGCGCTGGTGGCTGTGCCGGTTGTTGCGAGTGCGCAGGACGCGGGCAACCGCCTAGCCGCCTCGTGCGCCATGTGCCACGGCACCGCCGGCCACAGCGTGGGCGGCAACGTACCCTTGGCGGGGATGCCGAAGGACGAGATGGTGAGCAAGTTCAAGGCATTCCGCTCCGGCGCCGCGCCAGCGACCGTCATGCATCAGATCGCCAAGGGCTACACCGACTCTCAGCTCGAGCAGTTGGCCGCGTACTTTGCGGCACTGAAGAAGTAGGGGGGAATGCCATGAGCAAGATATTTGATCGACGCGACTTTCTCAAGCTGAGCGGCGCCGCCGCGGCGCTCGCCGCGACGGGCTGCGCCACCACGGGAGGCGCCAAGGCGCGCGTAGTGGTCATCGGCGGCGGCTTCGGCGGTGCCACTGCAGCGAAGTACATCCGCATGTGGGGTTCCGCCATCGAGGTGGTGATGGTGGAGCGCGAAGCCGATTTTGTCTCGTGCCCGATCTCCAATCTGGTGTACGGCGGCTCGAAGACCATGGCGGACATCACCTACGGTTACAGCGGCCTCGCGCGCTATGGCGTGCAGGTCGTGCGCGACGAGGCGAAGGCGGTGGATACGGCGGCGAAAACCGTGAAGCTCGCCCGCGGGAACGACCTGAAATATGACCGCCTCATCGTCTCGCCCGGCATCGATTTCATGTACGACCAGATCGCTGGCTACGAAGCGGCGATGAGCGCGAACCGCGTGCTGCACGCCTGGAAGGCGGGGCCGCAAACGGTGGCGCTACAGCGCCAGCTCGCCGAGATGCGCGACGGTGGCGTCTACGTCCTCTCGGTGCCGCTTGCGCCTTACCGCTGCCCGCCGGGGCCGTACGAGCGCGCGAGCCAGGTCGCGCAGTACTTCAAGAAGCACAACCCCCGTGCCAAGGTGCTGATCGTCGACGCCAATCCGGACGTGACGTCCAAGGGCAAGCTCTTCAAGCAGGCTTGGGCGGACCTGTATCCGGGCATGATCGAGTTCCGCGGCAACTCGAAGGCGATCGGCGTCGATGCGGCAAGCAATACGCTCAAGCTCGAGGTCGAGGACGTAAAGGGCGACGTGCTGAACGTGGTGCCGGCCCAGCGCGCCGGCGACATCGCCGTCAAGGCGGGGCTGATCACCGCGAACGACCGCTGGTGCGGCGTGGACTGGCGCACGACGGAGTCGACTGTGGTCAAGGGCGTGCATGTGCTGGGCGACGCCACGCTCTCCGCCCCCGGCATGCCCAAGTCGGGCAGCATGGCCAATCAGCAGGCGAAGGTCTGCGCCGCCGCGGTGGTGGCGATGATCAACGGCCGAGAGCCGAGCGCCGATCCGTTGATCGTCAATACCTGCTACAGCTTCGTTTCCGACGACGAAGTGGTCCACGTTGCCTCGGTGCATGAGCTGGATGAGAGCAAGAAGACCTTCGTGCCGATCAAGGGTGCGGGAGGGTTATCCGCGGCGCGCAATCAGATCGAAGCGCACTACGCCTGGGCCTGGGCGCAGAACATCTGGTCCGACATGCTCGGATAGGGCGGGCAGTGACGCACCCAGCGGCTTAACGGCCAGTGCTGCCGAAGCCGCCAGCGCCGCGCGCGCTGGCGGCGAATTCTTCCACGACCACGAGCTCGACCTGCACCACCGGCACCACCACCAGCTGCGCGATGCGCTCCAGCGGCTGGATGGTGAAGGCGGCCGCGCTCCGGTTCCAGACCGAAACCACCACTTCGCCCTGGTAATCCGAGTCGATCAGGCCGACGAGGTTGCCGAGCACGATGCCGTGCTTTGCGCCCAGGCCGGAGCGCGGCAGCACCACGGCGGCAAGCCCGGGGTCACCGAGATGGATAGCGAGCCCTGAGCGCACCAGCTGGCTGTCGCCCGGCTGCAGCACGAGCGGCGCATCCACGCAGGCACGCAGGTCGAGGCCGGCGGCGCCCGCGGTGGCGTAGTGCGGCAGGTGCGCGCGGATCCTCGGGTCGAGGATCCGCACTTCAAGCTTTTGCACGCGCGCGCTTCTCTCCCGCCAACATGCCGGCGACATGCGCCACCAGCCGGCGCGCAAGCTCGAGCTTCGGGGCGCGCCCAAGCGCATGCTCGCCGCGCTCGTCGAACAGCGTGATCTCGTTATCGTCGGCGCCGATCGCGCTCTGCGCCAGATTCGCCGCCAGCAGGGGCACCGCCTTCTTCGCGCGCTTGGCGCGCGCATGCTCGGCGAGATTCTCGCTCTCGGCAGCGAAACCGACGCAGAACGGGGCATCCTCCAGGCCAGCGACCCAGGCGAGGATGTCTGGATTCTCGGCGAGCTCCAGGCTCGGTCCCGCGCCAGCGCCCTTCTTGATCTTCTGCGCGGCGCGATTCCTCACGCGGTAATCGGACACCGCGGCTACGGCGAAGAACACGTCGCTGCCGGGCGCAACCTTTTTCACCGCCTCGAACATCTGTTCGGCGCTTTGCACGCGCACGTATTCCACGCCCGCGGGCGCCGCGAGCGCGGTCGGGCCGCTCACCAGCGTCACGCGCGCGCCCGCTTCGTGCGCCGCGCGCGCCACCGCATAGCCCATCTTGCCGGAGCTCGCGTTGGTGATCACGCGCACCGGGTCGATCGGCTCTTCGGTCGGCCCCGCGGTCACCAGCACCCGCTTGCCGGCGAGCAGCTTCGGCTGGAAGAACGCTTCGATCTCGGCGGCGATCTCTTCCGGCTCGAGCATGCGGCC
>JAOUGZ010000479.1 GCA_029865405.1 Betaproteobacteria bacterium | reverse complement strand
TGTGGTAGCACCGCGCGTTGTTCTCGATGGACGACCTCGGGATGTTCGCCGCAGGGCTGGCGATGTCCTTCGTTTCGGCGTTCGTCGTCATTCGCTGGCTGGTGCGCTATGTCGCCACGCACGACTTCCGGCCGTTCGCCTGGTACCGCATCGCGTTCGGCGTCGTCGTGCTCGCCACTGCCTACTCGGGCGCGGTGGAGTGGTCCGCGCCCTAGCCCTGCACCCAGGGCAAACCGGCCTTGCGCCAGCCGCCGAGCGTGCCGCGATGCTGCGCGGGGTCCCGGTCCCCCTCGAAACCCTCGAGCACGTTGTAGGAATCGGGCCATCCGGCCCGCGCCGCGGCCGCTGCCGCCCAGTGCGACCGAACGCCGGAACGGCACAGGAACATGAGCGTGTCGCCCGGCGCCACCGCCTGCGCAAGCTGGGGGAGGAAATCGGGGTTCAGCGCGTTGCCCGGGTACGTCTGCCATTCCAGCGGCAGGCTGCCCGGCACGGCGCCCACGTAAAGGAGCTCGGGCCGTGTGCGGACGTCGACGAGCTTCGCACCGGCCTGCATCAATGCGAAAGATTCGACCGGGGTCAGCGCGCCGGCGTAAGGCAGGTTGAGCTGCCGCGCGCGGTCCGCCGCCCGGCGCCTGATCTCGGCGATCTCCGTCTCGTCCGTCATTGCTGCTTTGCATTATAGGAGTTCGGGACCGGTGCATCGGGGGCACCAGCACGGTGCCGTCGACGAAAAAAATGCACCAGCAATGTGCGATCGCTTGATTTAGAATTCCCGCGGCATGGCGCGGCAGGGGCGGAATCGGGGAACCCGCCCCGTGGCATGGAACCTGCTCCATCCTGCGCGTCAGGCCGTCTCGGGCGGCCGCATCCCATTGCACAAACTCAGGAGATTTGCAGATGTCCATGACGGTCGATGACGTCTTGAAGCTGGCGAAGGACAAGGAGGTCAAGTTCGTCGACTTCCGCTTCACCGACACGCGCGGTAAGGAGCAGCACGTGCAGGTGCCGGCGAAGTACTTCACCAAGGAGAAATTCGAGGCGGGCCATGCGTTCGACGGCTCCTCGATCGCCGGCTGGAAAGGCATCCAGGCCTCCGACATGCTGCTGATGCCCGACCCGGCCAGCGCGCGCATGGATCCATTTTCGGACGAAGCCATGCTCAACATCAGCTGCGACGTCTACGAGCCGACCGACGGCAAGCCCTACGACCGCTGCCCGCGCGGCATCGCCCGGCGCGCCGAAGCGTTCCTCAAGTCGAGCGGCCTGGGCGACACGGCGTTCTTCGGCCCCGAGCCGGAATTCTTCATCTTCGACGGCGTCACCTGGAGCGTCGACATGTCCGGCTGCTTCGTGAAGATCAAGTCGGAAGAGGCGCCGTGGTCCACGGGCATCGACTATGAGTCGGGCAACATGGGCCACCGCGCCCCGGTGAAGGGCGGCTATTTTCCGGTGCCGCCGCAGGACAGCCTCATGGACGTGCGCAACGCCATGTGCCTCGCGCTCGAGCAGCAGGGCGTCGAAGTCGAAGTGCATCACCACGAGGTGGCCGCCGCCGGCCAGTGCGAAATCGGCACGCGCTTCGCGCCGCTCGTGCAGCGCGCCGACTGGATGCAGATCCTCAAGTACACGGTATGGAACGTGGCCGCCTCCTACGGCAAGACCGCGACCTTCATGCCCAAGCCCGTGGTCGGCGACAACGGCTCGGGCATGCACGTGCACCAGTCGGTGTGGAAGGGCGACAAGAACCTGTTCGCAGGCAACGGCTATTCCGGCCTTTCGGAGTTCGCGCTGTTCTACATCGGCGGCATCATCAAGCACGCCAAGGCGCTGAACGCCATCACCAATCCGGGCACCAACAGCTACAAGCGCCTGGTGCCGGGGTTCGAGGCGCCGATCAACCTCGCCTACTCGGCGAAGAACCGCTCGGCGTCGTGCCGCATCCCGTACGTCTCCAACCCGAAGGCGCGGCGCGTCGAAGTGCGCTTCCCGGACCCGACGGCCAACGCCTACCTGGCGTTCGCCGCGATGCTGATGGCGGGCCTGGACGGTGTGCAGAACAAGATCCACCCCGGCGACCCGATCGACAAGAACATGTACGACCTGCCGCCGGAAGAAGCCGCCAGGGTGCCGCACGTCTGCGCCTCGCTCGAGGAGGCGCTCGCCAGCCTGGAGAAGGATCACGCTTTCCTCACCAAGGGCGGCGTGTTCTCGGAGGATTTCCTCGAGTCGTACATGACGCTCAAGGAAGAGGAACTGACGCGCTTCCGCATGACCACGCATCCGGTCGAGTTCGACATGTACTACTCGTCGTAGACCCGGGACACTGAGCGCCACAATGGGGGACGGGCATGCCCGTCCCCCGTTTCTTTCTGGTATGTTATTGATCGTGCGCCGATTTTTCACATTGCTGGGAGTCGTGCTGAGCGCCGTGCCGGCATGGGCGCAGGCCCAGGCCTCCGAGGAAATCACCATCTGGAGCTGCCGCGACAAGGACGGCCGCACGCACGTCACGAATCTGCGGGAAGACACGCGCGGCAAGGATTGCCGCATCGTGCAACAGACGCGGGTGCAGGTGGTGCCCGCCCCGGCGCAAGGCGGCAGCAAGCCGGCGGCCAAGGCGGCCCCGGGCAGTTTTCCCAAGGAGGATTCGCAGGCGCGCGCCTCGGCGCGCGAGCGCCAGCGCGAGATCCTCGAGCGCGAGCTCGAGAAGGAGCAGGCGCTGCTCGCGCAGTCGCGCAAGGAACTGGAGGAACAGGAGTCCGTGCGCTACGGCGACGAACGCAACTACGCCCGGGTGCTCGAGCGTTTGCAGAAGTACAAGGACGCGGTGGAGGTCCACGAGAAGAACGTCGAATCGCTCAGGCGCGAGCTCACCAACCTGTTCCGGTGAGCGCGGCGGCCTGACCCGTGGCCGCAAGTTTCTCCGGCCTGGAGTTCCTGGCCACCGCCGTGGTGGTGCTGGACGAGCGCGCGATCGTGCGCTACGCCAATCAGTCCGCGGAGACGCTGCTCGGCGTCGCGGCGAGCAGCCTCGTCGGCCAGGCCTTCGTGCCGCTGTTCGAAAGCGATGCGGCGCTGGACAGGTCGCTGGCCGATGCCCTCGTCAGCCATTGGGATTACGCGGCGCAGGTCGTGGGCTACCCGCGCCCCGGGCGCGAGCCGCTGCCGCTCGACTGCCTGCTGACGCGCATCGACGCGCCGGGAACGCCG
>JAOUGZ010000480.1 GCA_029865405.1 Betaproteobacteria bacterium | reverse complement strand
AGCGCGCTTGCGGATCTGATCCGCGAGTGGGTGCCGGGGCGCTACGTGACGCTCGGGACGGACGGATTCGGCAGGAGCGATACGCGCGCGGCGCTGCGCAGGCACTTCGGCGTGGATCGCGACGGCATCGTGCGCGCCGCGCGCGGGGCGCTCGAGGCCTAGCGGCCGTAGAACTTCTGCACCGTGTCCCAGGCCACCTGCTGCAGGAACGCGGCGGCGTCCTTGTCCACCTTGCCGAAGTAGTCGTAGGCGTTGCCGACAGGCGACTTGCCGTACAGGCTCGCGTAGACGACGCAGGCGGCCAGGTAGGTGCCGATCAGGTCGGGGTGGCTGCCGTCGTAGGTCTTGTGCAGCTGAAGGTCCGGCTTGCGCCGATAGGCCTCCTCGAACGCGAGCCCGACGGGTATTGCCAGGGCGCCGACCTCGTTGGCCACGGAAACGTACATGTCCTCGATCTTGCGGATCATGTCCGGGCTCGCGCTCTTGTTCGGCGCGACGTAGGCGTGGGTCATGTAGAGCGCCGTCTTGGCGCCGGTCTTTGCGATGTCCGCATTGAACTCCGTCACCTTGTCGCGGAATGACTTGCGCCGCGCATCGCTCAGCGCCGCGCCGCTGTTGCCCTGCAGGATGACCACGTCGTAGGGCTCCTTCATCCCCAGCTTGCCCGGCGCCAGGTAGGCGGCGACCTCGTGGTGCGCGAGCGGCGCGCCGCCGATGGTGACGATCTTGTACTGCAGCTCCTTCTCGGTCGCGATGCCGCCGGCGTCGACCATGCGGCGCACGTGGTTGTGGATGCTGTCGTTGTAATAGAGGTAGCTGTTGCCGACGAACAGGATCTTCTTCGGCACGTCCACCTGGCGTTGTTTCACCGCCGGCGCAGGCTGCGCGGCGGCGAGCGATGCGCAGATTGCGAGGATCCAGCACAGGGCAATTCTCGTCACGGTATTTCTCCTTGTTCGAATTCCATAAGCAACTTCCCCGGCGCGACCTGCGCGCCCTTCGCCACGTGCACCGTCTTGACCCGCAGGGCCGCGGGCGCGGTGAGCGTGTGCTCCATTTTCATCGCTTCCAGCACCACCAGCGCGCTGCCCGGCGAAACGGCATCGCCGGCTTTCGCGTGCACCGCCACCACGCGGCCGTTCATCGGCGCCGTCAGCCTGCCGTCTGCGACGCCCGTCGCGGCCCGGGCCGGCGGGTCCATCGTCGTATCGCGCCAGCTATAGGAGTGGCCGTCGAGCGCGAAGTGCACTGTGGCCCCGTCCAGCACGCTGGGCACGTCGGGCAGCTCGACGCGGCCCATGTTGCTCCAGCCGGACCACTCGCCGTAGCCGGCTGCGCTGGCGCATGCGGCAGCATGGATCCCGCGCGCGAGCGCTTCATCCACCGGCGGCGCCCGCCAGCGGGCAAAGCGTTCTTCGAGGAGCGCAGTGGTGGCGCCTGCGCGTGCAAACGTCGTATCGCGCAGCACGGCGGCGAGGAACGACTTGTTGGTGGTCACGCCGAGCGCGAGCGTGGCGTCGAGCGCCGCAGCGAGTCGTTCGCGCGCCTCGTCGCGTGTGCGGCCGTGCGCGACGAGCTTGGCGAGGAGCGAGTCGTAGAACGGCGAGATCTCCAGGCCGCTCTCGAGGGCGTGGTCCACGCGCACGCCCGCCGCCGGCTGCCACAGCGCCAGCGTTCCGGACTGCGGCAGGAAATCCCGTGCCGGGTCCTCCGCGCAAAGCCGCGCCTCGATGGCGTGGCCGGCGAATTGCACCTGCGCCTGTTTGAGCGGCAGCGGCTCGCCCGCGGCGACGCGCAGTTGCCATTGCACCAGATCGAGTCCCGCTACGGCCTCGGTCACCGGGTGCTCGACCTGCAGGCGCGCGTTCGCCTCGATGAACCAGAAGCCGCCCGCCGCATCGAGCAGGAACTCCACCGTGCCCGCGCCGACGTAGCCCGCGGCACGCGCCACGGCGATGGCCGCCGCCCCGAGCGTCGCGCGCAGCGCCGCGTCCACGGCGGGCGAGGGCGATTCCTCGATCAGCTTCTGGTGGCGGCGCTGCACCGAGCAGTCGCGATCGCCGAGGTGGACGCAGTTGCCGTGCGCATCGGCGAACACCTGCACTTCCACGTGCCGCGGCGACGGGATCGCCTTCTCCAGCAGCACGCGGCCGTCGCCGAAGGCGTGCTCGGCCTCGGACCGCGCGGAAGCGAGTGCGGCCGCGAGCTCCTTCGCCGAGCGCACGAGGCGCATGCCGCGCCCGCCGCCGCCGGCCCGCGCCTTGATGACGAGCGGGAACTCGGGATCCGCTTCGTACGTCGGCAGCACCGGCACGCCGGCCTTCGCCGCCAGCGCCTTGGCGTTTGCCTTGTCGCCCAGGGCCTTCATCGCCGCCGGCGACGGGCCGACCCAGGTTCTTCCCGCGGCGATGACGGCCTCCGCAAACGCCGGGTTCTCGGCGAGGAACCCGTAGCCGGGATGCACCGCTTCGCCGGGTGCGCGCAGGATCGCGTCGATGTCGAGATAGGAAGCAATGCGCACCGCCTCGTCGCAGGCGCGCACGTGCGGCGCATCGCGATCGGCTTCGGAGTGCACGGCGATGCAACGCAGGCCCATGCGCCTGGCCGTGCGCGCGACGCGCAGCGCGATCTCGCCGCGGTTGGCGATCAGCAGACTCTTGAACACCTCAGTCTTTCTTGAGGTGCTTCGAGGGGAGAATCCCCATGTACTTGCAGATGATGCCGAGCATCACCTCGTCGGCGCCGCCGCCGATCGACATCAGGCGGCCGTCGCGGTACGCGCGCGATACCGGGTTGTCCCAGGTGTAGCCCATGCCGCCCCAGTATTGCAGGCAGGCGTCCGACACCTCGCGGCGCAAGCGCCCGGCCTTCAGCTTCGCCATTGAGGCCAGCTCGGTCACATCGTCGCCCGCGACGTACATCTCGCACGCGCGGTAGGTGAGCGCGCGCAGCGCCTCGATCTCCGTCTTCAGCTCCGCGAGGCGGTAGTGCACGTACTGGAAGTCGAGAATCGGCTGGCCGAAGATCTTGCGCTCGCGGATGTACTCGACCGTCTCCTCGATATTGCGTAGCAGGCCCTGCACCGCGCTCGCCGCCGCCCACAGGCGCTCTTCCTGGAACTGCTGCATCTGGTAGGTGAAGCCGAAGCCCTCCTCGCCGATGCGGTAGCGCTGCGGCACGCGCACGTCGTCGAAGTGGATGAGCCCCGTGTCC
>JAOUGZ010000477.1 GCA_029865405.1 Betaproteobacteria bacterium | reverse complement strand
TTCGGGTCGTCGAAGACATGCGCCCACTTCTCGGCGTCGCCGAACGAGTGCCGGTGCGTATGCGGCGACTGCGCGCCAGCAAGGCCCGCAAACAACGCCATGCCGCAGAAGACGAGCGCGATGCGCATGGCCGGCAGTCTATCGCCGAATCGCGCCACCGCCGTCACGGAGCGGGGGTTAATATTGAAACGGTCGGTCCCATCGATGAAGGAGGCATGTGGTGGCGGAGATCCTCGGCCTTGGCCTCACGCACTACCCGCCACTCTGCCTGCCGGATGCGGACATGGCCGGCATCCTGCGCTGGACGCTGCAGGATCCGTCGATTCCAGAAAGGGAGAAGGATGCTGCCCACTGGCCCGCGGCGATGCGTGCCGAGTGGTCGGACGACTTCGGCGCGCGCGCGGCGGCCGCGCATCGAAAACAACTCGTCGCCGGATTCGAGCACGTGCGGGCGGCGCTCGACGCCTTCCAGCCCGACGTCGTCGTCATCTGGGGCGATGACCAGTACGAGAATTTCAAGGAGGACGTGATCCCGCCGTTCGCGATCCTCGCCTACGACGACCTCGACCTGCATCCCTGGGCACACGCGCAGGGCTCGTCGATGATGAAGGGCAAGGCCAATGCCTGGGGCGAAGACGCGTCCAAGCATTACCGCCTGCGCGGCAGGCCCGACATCGCCAAGCACCTGGTGACCGGGTTGCTCGAGCACGACATCGACGTCGCCTATGCCTACAAGCCGCTGCACCACGGCAGCGTGGCGCATGCCTTCACAAACGCGATCCTCTACCTCGATTACCACCGCAAGGGCTACGAGCACCCGACGATCTGCTTTCCGCTCAATTGCTATGGGCGGCGCGTGGTGTCGGCCCGGGGGTTTCTCACGCGCATGGACGTGGCGCTCGAATTCGACCCGCCTTCGCCCTCGCCCAAGCGCTTCATGCAGGTCGGCGCCGCCGCCGCGCGCGTGCTGCGGGCGAGCCCGTGGCGCGTGGCGCTGGTCGCCTCGTCGAGCTGGTCGCACGCCTTCCTGTGCGATGCGACCTGGCGCCTGCGGCCGGATACGCCGGCGGATCGGCGGCTGTACGAAGCGATGCGTTCGGGTGGATACGATACCTGGCGCACGACGCCGCTGGCTGCGGTCGAGGACGCGGGCCAGCAGGAGGTGCTCAACTGGTTCGCGCTCGCCGGTGCGATGGAGGCGCTCGGTGCGCAGCTCGAGTGGAGCGAGTTCGTGGAGACGCACATCTTCAACTCCAACAAGGTGTTCGCCGTCTATGCGGTGGCGTAGGTCGCGTTGAGCACGACGCTGGTCCTGCTGCACGGGCTCGCCAGCAACTCGACGCGCTGGTGGCATTTCGCCGCGAACAGCCAGCTGCCGGGCCTTAAGCTGCTGCGTCCCGACCTGCGCGGCCACGCCGGCTCGAGCGACCGGGGGCGCATCGACATGCAGGTGTGGTGCGAGGACCTCGTGCGGCTGCTGGATGGGCATGGCTGCGAACGGGCGGTGATCGGGGGACATTGCCTCGGCGCCAATATCGCGCTGCACTTCGCTGCTCGCCACCCGCAGCGTACCGCAGGCCTGGTGCTAATCGAGCCGATGCTGCCGCGGGCTCTTTCCGGCGGCATGCGCTGGGTCGTGCCCTTGCGGCTGCCGTTGCTCGCGCTGGCGGCATTGATCCGGGGATTAAACCGACTTGGGCTGCACCGGCGCCGCCTGGAGCCGCTCGATCTTGAAGAGTGGGACCGCCTCACGGCGAGCGGTGCGGATCTTTCGCGCTACGCATCGCCGCTTTCGGATCTACGGCTTCTACCGGTGGCAGCCTATGTTCAGAGCCTGGCGGCGCTCGCCGAGCCGTTGCCGCCGCTCGCCGGCATCCGCGCGCCGACGCTGGTGCTGCTGTCGCGCAACAGCACCATGACCGATCTGGCGCGCACGCGCGCCATCCTCGAGGTGCTGCCCGAGGTGCAGTTCGCGGTTCTGGAGGCCGAGCACTGGATCCCGACCGAGCAGCCGGATGCGATGCGGGCGGCGATCGAGGAGTGGCTGGCGGCGAGATTCCGGCGCTAGTGCCGGTGGGGCGCCGCGGCGTAGTGCTCGCGCAGCAGGTCGCGCCCGAAATCCCCCTCGAAGTCGCGCCATACCGTGTGGATATGGTTGCCGTCGCCCTGCGACGCGTCGTACTCGATGAGGAAGTGCGGTCCTTGGATGCGGTAGTAATGCGGCCGGCCGCGCTGCGTCGAGCCCGCCCAGCCGAAGCGGATGTCCTCGACGCCGCCTTTCCGTACGCGGGCCTTGCGCGCGGCCGCGAGCGCGGGCTCGAAGGTGTCCGCGTAGACCTGGATCAGCTGCATGAGCCGGTCGCGCTGCGCGGCGTCCAGCTTGGCTGCGGGGATTCCGACCGCCTCCAGCGGCACCACCTTCTCGGCGGTGCCGGTCACGATGTCCCGGAACGTGCTCGCGCTGAAGACCGCCTCGCGGCGCTGGGCGTCGCTCAGCGCTTCGAGCAGGGCGCGCGCCGCATCCTCTTCGGCGCCGAGCGCGCGCAGGCCCTTTAGCGACCCCTCCCGCACCACGGCGGGGTTGGCGCCCAAAAAGCTTGGCGCAACGGTCACGCCCCGATCGCCCGCGAGGGTAAAGTTCAGCGACAGGTGGTGTCCCTCGAAGCGCCAGCCCCACGCGTCGCGCGGATGCGGGGTGCCGTAGACCGTCAGGTGGTACTTCTCGGGGTCGCGCATCAAGCCGAAGGTCTCGAGCTCGCGCAGCACGATCTCGAGCTCGATGATGTTGACGATCTTGCGGTAGCCCGCGGCGGAGAGCGCGGTCTTCAGCAACGCGTGCACCGCCTCGCGGCCCGAAGCGTCGAGCTCCTTGAAGGAGACGCCGCCGCGGCTGCGCGGCGTGTAGTGCCAGTCGAAGCGCTCGGCGTCGCCGAAGGGGCGCTGGGCCTGTGCGCGCAGCGGCGCGGGGAGAGTGTTGAGAACCGCCAGCGCCGCTTCGAGCATCGTCGCGGCGGGCTGCGCCTGCGCTAGCGCGGAAACAAGGGCAAGGATGCCGGCGAGCAGAAGGCGCATCAGGAGGTGGCTCCCCGACCAGGGCTCGAACCTGGGACCTGCGGATTAACAGTCCGTCGCTCTACCAACTGAGCTATCGGGGATCCGGAAAGACCGCGATTCTACCGGATTACCCCGGCGATGGCCTCGGCAACATAGTCGATG
>JAOUGZ010000478.1 GCA_029865405.1 Betaproteobacteria bacterium | reverse complement strand
GCGGCGGCGCGGCGTGAGCGTGAGGCGCACCGTGCGGCGCGCGCCCGGCGCGAGCGCCGGCAGCGGCGCCTCCTGCGGCGGCTGCGGCGTGCGCCGCTCGATCAGCCAGCGCCAGCGGAAGTAGCCGACGTTGCGGTCGAACCAGTTGCGCCGCTCTTCGCCCGGCTCGCGCGCACGGCGCCATTCGTCGAAGCGCGGGCGCGGATCGGCGAGGCGCTCGCGCAGCGTCGCGCCCTCGAGCGGGCGCGCGCCGTGGTTGGTGACGGCGACGGCGTAGCTGAAGGGCTCGCCGGCGGTGGCGTAGCGCGGCAACTCGCGGTTCACCACGACGCGCGCGCGAAAGAAAAGGCTCGCGCCCCAGGCGAGGGCGAGCAGCGCGCCGAGCAGCGTCGCCGCCTGGTAGCTCAGGTTCTGGCTGGTGTCGAGGCCCGCGGCGCCGGCCGCCCCGGCGGCGCCGAGCGCGAGCCACCCGGCCGCGGTGAGCCGCTCGCGCAGCGAGTGATCGAGCGCGCTGAACAGGCGCAGCGCGAGGTAGACGAGGCGCCTCAAGCCGGGACTTTCACCTCGCGCAGAAGATCGCCTACGAGCGAAGCTGCCGAGACCCCGGCGAAGCGCGCCTGCGGGTCGAGCACCATGCGGTGCGCGAGCGTCGCCACGGCGAGCTCCTGCACGTGCTCGGGGCGCACGAATTCTTCGCCGTCGAAGAGGGCGAGCGCCTTGGCGGTATGCGTAAGGGCGATGGAGGCGCGCGGGCCGCAGCCCAGGAGCACCTGCGGCACGGCGCGCGTGCGCCGCACGAGCTCGACCACGTAGTGCTTCAGCTCCTCGGCGATGCGCACGCGGCGCACGGCCGCCTTCAGCTCGAGCACCTCCTCGCGCGAGGCGACCGGGCCGAGCTTTTCCAGCGGATGGCCGAGGTCCTGCGCCGTAAGCACCGCGACTTCCGTATCGGCGTCGACGTAGCCGAGCGCGAGGCACAGCGCAAAGCGGTCCATCTGCGCTTCGGGCAGGGGATAGGTGCCGCGGAACTCCACCGGGTTCTGCGTCGCGACGACGAAGAACATCGGGTCCATGGCGTGCGTGCGCCCTTCCACCGACACCTGGCCCTCGGCCATCACCTCGAGGAGCGCCGACTGCGTGCGCGGCGAAGCGCGGTTGATCTCGTCGGCGAGCAGGATCGAGGTGAAGACGGGCCCCTCGCGGAACTCGAACGATTGGTCGCGCTGGTTGAACACCGACACGCCGAGGATGTCCGAGGGCAGCAGGTCCGGCGTGAACTGCACGCGGGAGAATTGCGCGCCGATCGAAGCGGCGAGCGCCTTGGCGAGCGTGGTCTTGCCGGTGCCGGGAAAGTCGTCCACCAGCACGTGGCCGCCGGCGGCAAAGGCGGCGAGCAGCTTTCGCACCTGCGCGTGCTGGCCGCGCATCACCGATTCGATGTTGGCGGCAATGCGCTCGAACAGGCGCTGCGCCTCGGGGGCATGCATACGCGTAGTCTATTATGCGGCGAGGCGCCTCGGCGCTCGCTACGCTGAGCCGGCGACCTCCGGCCTGCACTGTACGCGCGCTGGACGAGCGAATCGCCTTCCACCACGCGATGGCTCTCGGCGCGGCCTCGCTTGCGGGATGTATATAACATATATATCATGAGGGCATGCGGTTCCGGTACGACCCTGCTAAGGCCAGGGCGAATCTGAAGAAGCATGGAGTGTCATTCGCCGATGCGGAAAGCGTGCTTGCGGATCCGCTCGCGGTCACCGTCGAAGATCCGGATGCCGAGGACGAACCACGGTTTGTCACGATCGGACTGGGAAGCGCCGGTGAACTGCTCGTGGCAGTGTGGACAGAGCGCGACGGCGAGTGCCGCTTGATCTCGGCGCGTCGCGCGACGCGAAAGGAGCAGAAACACCATGAGGGCTGAATACGACTTCTCGAAAGGCAAGCGCGGCGCGGTGGTCCCGCAAAAAGGCAAGACGCGTATTTCCATCTTCATCGACAACGCAGTGCTCGATGGATTTCGGGCGCGTGCCGAAAAGGCGGGGACGGGTTACCAGACAATGATGAACGATGCGCTGCGGCAGTACTTGTCCGAGACCGATCAGCCGGTTACGGAACGCTCGCTGCGCCAGATCTTGCGTCAGGAAATGCCCGAGTACTTGCGCGGCCTGACCGCGGGCTCAACGTCTTCTCGCAAGCGGACGGCGCGCTGACCGGGACTCCGGGCAATGCGCTTTTCTCGTATCCGCGGGCATTCGTCGCGATCGCTGTAGTTCGAATCCAGCGCCGCCCTAGAAGTTTTCTCCCCACGGCCTGAGGTCGGCTTCGAAGGTCCACGCCGAGCGCGGCTGAACGTGGATCTGGTAGTAGAGCTCGGCGATCGCGGCGGGCTCGAGCATGGCGTCGGCGCCGAGGTCCTTCACGCGATCGGGAAAGCGCGCGCGCACCGCGGCGGTGTCGATCATGCCGTCGATGACGACGTGGGCGACGTGGATGCCTTTCGGCCCGAGCTCGCGCGCCATCGACTGCGCCACCGCGCGCAGCCCGCTCTTCGCCGCGGCGAATGCGGCGAAGTGCGAGGAGCCGCGGATCGACGCGGTCGCCCCGGTGAAGAGGATCGTGCCCGCGCCGCGCGGGGTCATGCGCCGCGCCGCCTCGCGCCCGAACAGAAAACCCGCGTGACACCCGAGGCGCCAGATCTTCTCGAACATGTCGGCGGGCGTATCCAGGATCGAGCCGCGGAAGTTGGCGCCGGCGTTGAACACAGCAACCTGCACCGGCCCGTGCTCGGATTCGAGCGCGTCGAAGAGCGCCATCACCTCCTGCTCCTCGCGCACGTCGGTGGGTGCGGCGAACGCCTTGCCACCCGCCTTCTGGATTTCGCCCGCGAGGCGCGCGAGGCGCTCGGCGCTCCTCGCCGCGAGCGCGACGTTGAAGCCGGCCTGCGCGAAGCGACGGGCCACGGCGAAGCCCAGGCCCTCGCCCACGCCGGCGACGACTGCGACGGGAGGCTTGTCCATGGCGGCCATGTTAGCCCACGCCGCGCTCGCCGTAAGCCGCCAGCGCCGCGCCGCCCGCGACCAGCGCGCATCCCGCGGCGATGTGCCAGGTCGGCGCCGCGTCGCCCGCGGCGACGAGGAACGCCGTCGAGAGCACCGGTGCGGCGTAGGAGAGCGCGCCGAGGAGCGCGAGGCGCCCGTACTTCGTGCCGTGATCCCA
>JAOUGZ010000475.1 GCA_029865405.1 Betaproteobacteria bacterium | reverse complement strand
GCGCGGCAGCCGCTCGAGCGCCTCGAGCTCGATGTGCTCGTTCAGCTTGTGGATGCTGGCGTTGACCGGGCCGAGCTCGACGATCTCGGGGCAGATATCGATGATGAAACGCCCGTCCGAGGTGCCACCGCCCGTGGAGAGCTGCGGCACGAGTCCGGCGTGCGCCTGCACGGCGCGCTGTACGGCTGCGACCAGGCGGCCGCGGCTGCTCAAGAAAGGCTTGCCGCCCAGCGTCCACGCGATGCTGTAGTCGAGGCGATGCTTGCGCAGCGCCTCTTCGAGGCGTGCGCGCAGCCCGGAATCGGTGCTGGCGGTGGAGAAGCGGAAGTTGCAGACCAGCGTCGCCGCGCCGGGCACGACGTTCTCCACGCCGGTGCCGGCATTGAGGTTGGATACCTGAAAGCTCGTCGGCGGGAACGCCTCGTTGCCCGCGTCCCAGGTTGTCGCCGCGAGCTCGGCGAGCGCAGGCGCGAGCAGATGGATCGGGTTTTTCACCTGTTCCGGGTACGCGACATGGCCCTCAACGCCGCGCACGGTGATGCGCGCCGTGAGCGAGCCGCGCCGGCCGACGCGTATCGTGTCGCCCAGCGCCTTGGACGAAGAGGGCTCGCCGACGATGCAGTAGTCGATGGTCTCGCCGCGCGCCTTCAGCCGCTCGACCACGCGCGCCGTGCCGTCGACCGAAGGCCCTTCCTCGTCGGAAGTGAGCAGGAAGGCGATGGAGCCCGCGTGCGCCGGGCGCTCAGCGACGAACTGCTCGACGGCGACGATGAAGCTCGCGATGGAGGATTTCATGTCGGCCGCGCCGCGGCCGTAGAGCTTGCCGTCGCGTTCCGTCGGCACGAACGGCTCCGAGCGCCATTGCTCGAGCGGGCCCGGTGGCACGACGTCGGTATGCCCCGCAAAGCACAGCAAAGGCCGCGCCGCGCCGCGCCGCGCCCATAAGTTGGTGACGCCGTTGACGCTCGCGTCTTCGGCGCGGAAGCCCAAGGAAGCCAGGCGTTGCGCGATGAGCGCCTGGCACCCAGCGTCGGCGGGCGTGACCGACCTGCGGGCGATCAGCTCGCGGGCAAGATCGAGGGCCGGCTTCACCTCAGGTGGTCGTATCGATCTTGATGCCGTCGAAGGTCGCGCCATTGCCGGCGAGCAGGCCTTCCTGCTTGTCGTCGCTCTTCTGGCCCGACAAGGGCTTGACCGGCACGGAGACCTGCCCCGACGTGATCTGGCCCGCGGTGGCCTGGTTGATGAGCCACAGCATGTTGGTTGCCGAGTCCGCGTTCAGCATCGCCTCGTCCTGGGTGATGTGGCCCTCGACGAACAGCTTGAACAGCGACTGCTCGAAAGTCTGCGAGCCCGGCGCCATGCTCTTTTCCATGGCTTCCTTCATCTCGTTGATCTCGCCCCTTTCGATCAGCTCCGAGATGTGGCGCGTGTTGAGCAGCACCTCGCACGCCGGCCTGCGCTGGCCGGCCTTGGTGCGCACCAGCCGCTGCGAGATCACCGCCTGCAACGAGGCCGAGAGGTCGAGCAGCAGCGTCGGGCGATTCTCCAGCGGATAGAAGCTGATGATGCGGTTCATGGCGTGGTAGCTGTTGTTCGCGTGCAGCGTCGCCATGCACAGGTGGCCCGACTGCGCGTACTGCAGGGCCATCGACATGGTCTCGCGGTCGCGGATCTCGCCGATCAGGATCACGTCCGGCGCCTGGCGCAGGGCGTTCCGCAGCGCGGTCTGGAACGCCTTGGTGTCAGTGCCGACCTCGCGCTGGTTGACCACCGACTTGCGGTTCTTGAAAATGAACTCGACCGGGTCCTCGAGCGTCAGGATGTGCCCCGAGCGCTCGGCGTTGCGGAAATCGATCATCGCGGCGAGCGAGGTCGACTTGCCCGAGCCGGTGGCGCCTACCATCAGGATCAGGCCACGCTTCTGCATCACCACTTCTTTAAGCACCGGCGGCAGGCCGAGCGTGTCGAGCGGCGGCACGTTGCCCGGGATGTAGCGCACCACCACCGCGGGCGTGCCCTTTTGCCGGAAGGCGCTGATGCGGAAGGTGCCCACGCCTTCCATCGTGTAGGCGGTATTGAGCTCGAGCTCCTCCTCGAACTCGCGCACCTGGTGCTCGTTCAGCACTTCGTAGAGCAGCGTCTGCACGGCGCTCGGCGTGAGGATGGTCTGGTTCACGGGCATCGCCACGCCGTTGATCTTGATGGTGATCGGCGCACCGATGGACAGAAAGATGTCCGACGCCTTCTTGTCGGACATCAGCTGGAACAGGCGTTTCATCGCCGACATCGCACACCTCCGGGGCAGTGCTACCCCGCTAGTTTAATCCCCTCGCAGCAAATCGTTCAGGCTGGTTTTGGCACGCGTCTTCGCGTCGACCCGCTTGACGATCACCGCGCAGTACAGCGCGCAGCGGCCGTCGCCCGAGGGCAGGGTGCCGGCGACCACCACCGAGCCGGCTGGCACGCGCCCGTAGCTCACTTCGCCAGTCTCGCGGTTGAAGATCTTGGTGCTCTGGCCGAGGAACACGCCCATGGACAGGACGCTGTTTTCCTCCACGATCACGCCTTCCACCACCTCCGAGCGCGCGCCGATGAAGCAGTTGTCCTCGATGATCACGGGACTGGCCTGCACCGGCTCGAGCACGCCGCCGATGCCCACGCCCCCGGACAGATGCACGTTCTTGCCGATCTGCGCGCACGAGCCCACCGTGGCCCAGGTGTCCACCATCGTGCCTTCGTCGACGTAGGCGCCGATGTTGACGTAAGACGGCATCAGCACCACGTTCTTCGCCACATAGCAGCCGCGCCGCGCCATGGCGGGCGGCACGACGCGAAAGCCGCCTCGCGCGAACGCTGCGCCGTCGTAAGCGGCAAACTTGGCCGGGACCTTGTCGTAATACTGCGTCGCCCCGCCTGGCATGACCCGGTTGTCCTCGATGCGAAAGGACAGCAGCACCGCCTTCTTCAACCATTGATGGGTGATCCAGTCGCCGCCGCGCTTTTCGGCGACGCGCAGCGTCCCGGCGTCGAGCCCGGCCAGAGCGAACTCGATCGCGTCACGCAGCGGCGGCGGCACCTTGCCCGGGGCGAGTCCGGCCCGGTCCTCCCAGGCCTGGTCGATGATGCGCTCGGCTTGTTCCATGGCTCCTCGTCAGAGACTGCGGGCGAACTGCCCGATTCTTTGCACCGCCTCGACGCAGTCTTCGAGGGAGGCGACCAGGGCGAGG
>JAOUGZ010000476.1 GCA_029865405.1 Betaproteobacteria bacterium | reverse complement strand
CAAGTTTTTGTGCTTGCTCGCCGACCGCATCCCGAGGATCGACGTCCTCATCGACGACGGCGGGCACCGCATGCGGCAGCAGATCCATACCTTCGAGGAGCTCTTCCCCCGCATCGACGCGAACGGCGTCTACATCTGCGAGGACCTGCACACCTCGTACTGGGCCAACTTCGGCGGCGGCTATCGCAGGCGCGGCACCTACATCGAGTACGCCAAGGGATTGGTCGATGCGCTCAATGCCTGGCATGCGCAAACCAGGGCCCTGCAGGTCGGCGATTTCACGCGCGCCGCGCACGGCCTGCACTTCTACGACAGCATGCTGGTGATCGAGAAGCGGCCGATCGAACCGCCGACGCATGCCAAGACCGGCACCGCCGCCATTCCCGATTACCACAGCGCGCAGCCGCGGCTCGGCAAGCGCATCGAGCGCGGCTTGAAACGCGGCATCCGCAAGCTCACGGGAAAGGGCGACTGAGGTGGCGGTTTGCGTCGTGCGCCTGGGCACGCGGCGCAGCGCTGGCGAGGGGCCGCGCCTGGGCACCGTGCGCCGGCCGCCGCGCGGCGTGCCGAAGGCGCGCTTCGCCCGGGATGACTGGTACGACCTGTGGCTGCCCGATCTCGCGCCGAGCGAGCCGCTGGTGAAGCAGGCGCTGCGCGCCAGCAACGAAGGGGAATGGCGCGCTTTCGCGAAGAAGTATCGCAAAGAGATGGCCGCCCCGGAGAAGACGCGCCTGCTCGAGTTGCTCGCCACGCTCTCGCGCACGTCCAATTTCTCGGTCGGCTGCTACTGCGAGGACGAGGCGCGCTGCCACCGCGCAGTGCTGCGCACGCTGCTCAGGGCGCGGGGCGCAGAGCTCGCGTAGCGGTATCGCGCAGGAAAGGCGGCAACGCGCCAGGCGCCGCCGGCGAGATGCCCTTGTCTTCCAGCATGCGCAGCGCGCGCGACTGCAGCCGCCAGCAGCTGGAGCGCAGCGCTGCCTGCGCGGCGGCGGCTGAACCGTCCAGCGCCAGCGCCGCAGTACGCACGGCGCAGCTCGGGTGCGCGGCCAGCTGCTCGATCAGTCGGCTCATCTGCATCGCGGGTGCTGGACGCGCGCGCAGCGCCGCGGCAATGGGCCCGGCGTAAGGCGTCGCCGGCGTGTCGAGCAGCAGGCGCTCGAACGCATCCCGCATGGCCGCCGCCTGCGCATCGCTCGCGCCCCGAAGCGCGCAGCGCAGCGCCGCGCCGAGCGGCCAGAGGACATCGAAGTCCTCGGCAGGAATCTCCGCCAGCGTGGCCGCCGTGCGCGTCCTCAGTGCGCCAAGCACCTGTGCGTAGACGTCGTCCTCTATCCTGCCGCTGACGAAACCCGGCCCCAGCGCGCGCAGCGCGGCCGCCAGCGGCAGGGCCGAGGGAGCGGCCGCAGGTTCCGGCGGGCAGGTCGCGTTGCCTTCCGCTTCATGCGCTACGGGACTCGCGATGCGCGGCGCGTCGGCAAGGACGATGCCCACGCTCGGCAGGCCGCGCGCCCATTGCGCCCGGCCCCAGCCGCTCTTATCCTCCAGGCGCCACGCGTTGCGCCCGCCGGAATCGACGATGATGCCGACGCCGTTCGACGTCGCGGCGCCCTGCGCCAATGCGGGCGCAGCATAGCGGTCATCGCCCCCGAGATCGGCCAGCACGCCGACGGCGAGATCGAGGCCCATGCCCTGACCCACGCCCACCGTGAGCTCGTAATCGTCGTTTCCCGCGTCATCACGCAGCACGCCGACCGCCTCATGCACGCCGTTGCCCTGTGCGTAGCGCGCCGCGCGATAGCGATCGTTGCCCGCGAGATCCCAGAGCAGCCCGAGCGCGTAGTAATAGCCCACGCCCTGCGCGAACATCTGCGCCTCGTACGCGTCGTCGCCCGCGTCATCGCGCAGAATGCCCACGCCGCCGCCCAGGCCGGTGCGCACGCCCACGCCCGCGCCCTGCGCGAAACTCACATCCCCGCCGCGCGCGTAGGGGTCCGGCAGGCCGGCAACCTCGTAGCGATCATTGCCCCCGTGGTCCCACAGCAGTCCGGCGCCGAGGGCCAGGCCGAGGCCCTGGCCGAAGGCGCGCAGCCGATAGCGGTCGTCGCCCTGCAGATCGAGAAGCGCACCGAGCCCGGCGAGCGCCGCGCCTTGGGCGAACTCGCCCGCTTCGTAAACGTCGTTTCCCGAGACATCGACGAGCAGCGACACGCCGGCGACGGCTGCGCCCCACGCCGCACCGTCTGACTCGTACCGGTCGTTGCCGGCGAGGTCGATGATCGCCGACAGGCCATGCAGGACGACGTCGCTGCCCACATATCGGTCGTTGCCGCCGGGGTCGATGACGACCGACACTTTGCCCTCGCGCAGCGGCTCGCGCCCGTGGACATCGTCGCCCGGGGTGCCGATGACGATGGTCCCGCCGTCGAACACGATGCGCGCGCCGCGCTCGGGAAAGACGATGCGTCCTTCGGCGGCGCGCAATGAGCGCAGGAAACGCGCATTGGCCGCGACGAAGAGCGACACGGCGCGCTGCAGCGCGGCCGGGTCGATATGAGCGGCGATTTCGCGCTGCGTCTCGGGTGTGGGCAATCCCGCCACAGGTTGCAGGGGAAGCCGCAACGCGGGCTGCAGCGCGTGATGCGCTTCGACGAGCGCCACCACGTAGGGATCGAGCAGGCGCTGGAGAATGAGAGGCTCGCCGGCAACCGCCGGCACCGGCGCGGCGAGCTGCGTGAGCGCTGAAGGCACGGCGCGCTCGAAGATGGCGATGGCGTCTTGCGCCGCCAGCGGCTGCGCGAGCAGCTCGCGCACCATCGTCGGCGCGGGCGGCGGCGGACCTTCGTGGCGCAGGATGTTGTCGATGACTTGCACGGGTTGCGGCGCCGCGCAGCCGGCAAGCAGCAGGACGATGGCCGTCGCGATGGGGGCGCGCATGGCAGAATCCAGGACAGAGGATAACCGCCATGGACATGACGCAGCGCATCCAGCAAAAACTCAAGGGCTTGCTGCCGGAGCTGCTTGGCATCCGGCTCGAAGAAGTGACCCAGGACAAGGTGCGCGCCACGCTCGCCGTGCGGCCCGAACTGTGCACGGGCGGCAAGGTGCTGCACGGCGGCTCGATCATGGCGTTCGCCGACACGCTCGGCGCCATCGGCACGATCGTCAACATGCCGCAGGGCGCGAGCACGGCGACCATCGAGTCGAAGACCAACTTCATCGGCGGGGCGGCC
>JAOUGZ010000473.1 GCA_029865405.1 Betaproteobacteria bacterium | reverse complement strand
TGACCGAGGACGGCTTCGCCTTCCGGGTCGATATGCGCCTGCGCCCGTACGGCGACTCCGGGCCGCTCGCGTCCAGCTACGAGGCGCTCGAGGCCTACTTCATGGCGCAAGGCCGCGAATGGGAGCGCTACGCGTGGATCAAGGCGCGCCCGATCACCGGCTCGCGCCACGAGGAGCTCGCCGCCATCGTGCGCCCGTTCGTGTTTCGCAAATACCTTGACTACGGCACGCTGGCGGCGATGCGCCGGCTGCACGCCGAGGTGCGGCGGGACGTGGCGCGGCGCGAGCTCGCCGAGCACGTCAAGCTCGGCCCGGGCGGGATCCGCGAGATCGAGTTCATCGTGCAGGCACTGCAGCTGGTGCGCGCCGGGCGGGATCCCGCGCTCGCGGTGCGCCCGACGCTGGAGGCGCTCGCGCGCCTGGGCGAGCAGCAGCTGCTGCCCGCCGACTCGGTGCGCGAGCTCGGCGCCGCCTACGTGTTCCTGCGCAATACGGAGCACCGCCTGCAGTACCTCGAGGACCAGCAGACGCACACGCTGCCCCAGGCGGCGGAGGACCGCGAGCGCGTCGCGCGCATGTCCGGCTGCGCGTCCTGGGACGAGTTCCATGCGCAGCTGCAGGCGCATCGCGACGCCGTGCAGCGGCATTTCCAGGACGTCTTCGCGGAGTCGGCCGCGGTGGATGCACCCGATCTCTGGCAGGATGACCGCGCCGCGATGTCCCAGGCGCTGGCCGGGCGCGGTTTCCGCAATCCGGACATGAGCGCCGATCGCCTCCTCGCCACGCGCCGCGGCCAGCGCTACGCGCTGCTGCCCACGGACTCGCGTCGGCGTTTCAACGCGCTCGTGCCCGCGCTCGCTGCCGCCGCCGCGCACACCGCCGATCCCGATACCACGCTCGCCCGCGGCATGGAGTTGATCGAAACGATCGCGCGCCGAGCCGCCTACCTCGCGCTGCTCGCCGAGCACCCCGAGGCGCTCGAGCGCGTCACCAAGATGATCGCCGCCTCGAGCTGGGCGGCGGAATTCGTCACGCGCCACCCGTTGCTGCTCGACGAGCTGCTCGACGACCGCGTGCTGTACGCGCCGCCCGATCCGGCCGGATTCGAGCGCACGCTCGCCGTGCTGCTCGCCGACGCCGGCGGCGACGTCGAGCGCGAGATGAACGTGCTGCGCGAGCAGCACCAGTCGCTGGTGTTCCGCCTGCTGGCGCAGGACCTCGCGGGCCTGCTCACCGTCGAGCGCCTTGCCGACCACCTGTCGCAGATCGCCGACCACGTGCTCGGCGCCGCCATCGGCCGGGTATGGGCGCAGATCGACGGGCGCCACGTCGAGCAGCCGCGCTTCGCCGTGGTCGCCTACGGCAAGCTCGGCGGCAAGGAGCTGGGCTACGCCTCCGACCTCGATCTCATCTTCCTCTACGACGACGCGGACGAGCGCGCGCCGGAAAACTATGCGCGCCTCGCGCAGCGCCTGAACCACTGGCTCACCACGCGCACCTCGAGCGGCGTGCTCTTCGAGACCGACCTGAGGCTGCGCCCCTCCGGCGAGGCGGGGCTGCTCGTGAGCTCGGTCGACGCATTCCGCGAGTACCAGGAGCGCTCGGCCTGGGTATGGGAGCACCAGGCGCTGACGCGGGCGCGCTTTTGCGCCGGCGATGCGCGGGTCGGCGCGGCGTTCGAGTCGCTGCGCACGCAGATCCTGCTCAGGCCGCGCGCGGCCGCCGATCTCGCGCGCGAGATCCTGAAGATGCGCGAGCGCATGCACGACGCGCATCCGAACCGCTCGGGCCAGTTCGACGTGAAGCACGATCGCGGCGGCATGATCGACGTCGAGTTCGTGGTGCAGTACCTGGTGCTGGCGCACGCGCACCGCTTCCCGGACCTGACCGAGAACCTGGGCAACATCGCCCTGCTGAAGAAGGCGGCCGACCATGCGCTCATCCCGGCCGAGCTGGCGGAGCGCTGCCGCGATGCCTACCGGGAGTTCCGCCGCCTGCAGCACGCGCTGCGCCTGAACGGGGCGCAGTACGCGCGCGTGCCTTCGGAGCGCGTCACGGCGCATGTGCGCGCGGTGCGCGCGCTGTGGACGCAGGCGTTCGGCTAGTGTGCTGAGTCCGAAATCCGTCGCCTTTCAGCTTTTAGCCGATCTCGTGATTTCCCGCGCCTTTTCGTTCTTGCGGGAAATCACGAGACCCTGAGACCGTCGCATGGCGCAGGCGCTCACGCCAACGTGATCGCCCCTGTGTCTCGGGACTGGGCAAGAGCGGCCCAGTCCCGAGATCGAAGAAAAACGATCACGCATTTCTGACTCGGGACACTAGGGCGCGCGCAGCGTGATATCGCCGTACAGGGCGCGCGCCGACTGCTGGGTATTGTCGGAATCCGTGAGCACACCTACCGCGACGATATCGCCGGGGTCCTCGCCAAAGGCGCGGCGGTAGTCCTGCACGATGTTGCGCCGGTAGTGCAGCCACTCGCCCAGGCGCGCCGCTCCCCTTTCGACGACGATCATGCGGATGCGCTCGATCTGCGGGCTGGGCAGCGCGGTTTCCACGGGGATGTTGTTCGACCACACGTAGATCAGCATCGCGTAAGGCAGCGGCTCGCCCGCGAACACTTTCGCCAGGCGCAGCTGCGCGCGCTGCTGGAAGTCGAGCTTCTGCGGGTCGCCGTGGAAAGAGACGACCATGCGCGCGACCGAGTCCTCGCGCGCCGCCACGCGCTTGTCGGTGCCCGCCATCAGCTCGTCGATGCGCCAGCTCCATTCGAGCAGCGGCTGGCGGCGCGGGTCGATACGGATGCGCCGGTAAAGGCCCGTAGCGGCCCCGTCGGCTTCAGCCTGCAGCACGGTCCGGTCGGCGCCGTTCACCAGCCGGTAGTCGGTGCGCCGCTTGCCGGAATTGAGACCCCAGCCCACCCATTCGGCGGGCAGCGGCGCGCCGGCGCGCAGTCGCGAAAAGCGCGCCACCTCGACGATGTCGGCTTCCTCGCGATCCAGCGCGCGCACGATCGGCGTGGAGGCGAGCAGGCCGTCGTCCTCGGGCACGATGGCGCAGCCGGCGAGCGCGAGCAAGACCCCGAGCGCGGCGGCTGCGCGCATCAGATCGCCTCCCGCGGCGCACGGCGCAGCGGCCCGTCCACCGCCGAGGCGAGGCCGGCGAGCGCCTCGAGCAGCACGTCGCGGTTCAGCCGGTAGAGCACGCGCTGGCCCTGGCGCTCGGCCGAGACCAGGCCGGCGCG
>JAOUGZ010000474.1 GCA_029865405.1 Betaproteobacteria bacterium | reverse complement strand
CCTTCGCCCATTTCATCAATGCGCGCGGCGGCGACGCGGTGACGCGCGCCTACCGCGAGCGCTTCCAGCCCTCGGCGCGCGAGCGCGCGCCCGCGGCGATCGTGTGCGTGTTCGTGATCTGCGCCGCAAACGACGCCGAGGCCGAGCGGCTCGCCGCCTCGATCGACCTGCGCCGGCTGCACATGGCGCTCGGGCGCGATACGCCGGTGCCGACGCTCGCTGAAGCGGAAAGGCATGCCTACACGGACGAGGAGCGGCGCTACGTGCTCGCGCAGCGCGAGCGTGCCGTCATCGGCGGGCCCGAGGCGTGCCGGCGCGAGCTCACCGCGCTGGCCGAGCGCTACGCGGCCGAGGAGGTGATGGCGCTCACCATCACCGGCGATTACGCGTCTCGCTTGCGCTCCTACGAACTGCTCGCGCGGGCGTTTGCCTAGGCCGAGCTCCGAAGCGCACGCACCAGGGTTGCAAACGGCCCGCGACGCGTGCAATTGGCAATATCCCTTCCGCGCGACCATCGGACCGGGAGATAATGTCAACCTTGCTTCCGCCGCTGCGTTGTTGTTTGCGGTCCGCGGCGATTCGCCAGACGCTTTCTGTCGTGCGCGGGCGACACCTTCAATCATCGACGGAGACCACTGCCATGAACCGACTCGCACTTGCGATTTGCATCAGTCTTGCCTTTTCGCCGCTCGCCCTGGCGCAGGCGAAGAAGGAACCCAGCGCCAAGCAGGCAGCGCAGCAGGAACGCATGAAGGACTGCAACAAGCAGGCCGGCGAAAAGAAGCTCGAGGGCGACGCCCGCAAAGCTTTCATGAGCTCGTGCCTGAAGGGCGGCAATTCCGCCAAGCAGACCACGCAGCAAGACAAGATGAAAACCTGCAACAAGCAGGCCGGCGACAAGCAGCTCAAAGGCGATGAGCGCAAGAGCTTCATGAGCGCCTGCCTTAAGGGCTAATTCGCAGCGTCAACCTGAAAACCGGAGGAATTATTTTGATTTCAAGAACAAGCATCCCTTTGTTCGGCGCCTTCGCGGCGCTGCTCTTCGCCGCCGCGCCCGCCCTGGCGCAGGGCAGCGCGACCGACGCTTACGCGACCGACAGCAGCGGCAACATCGTCAGGAGCGGCTTTGGCCTTTGCTGGCGCACCAGCTCATGGACGGCTGAAAAGGCGATCGAGCAATGCGACCCCGACCTGGTGAAGCGTCCGCAGCCCAAGCCGGCGGCCGCTGCGCCCGCCCCCGTTCCCGCCCCCGCGCCCGTGGCACGCGTCGTCGATACCGATGGCGATGGCGTGCCGGACAACCTCGATCGCTGCCCCAACACGCCTGCCGGTGCGCGCGTCGACGCCAGTGGCTGTGAACTGGACAGCGACGGCGACGGCGTCGTCGATCGGCTGGATCGTTGCCCCAATACGGTGCGTGGAGCCAGGGTGGATGCCAACGGCTGCGAGCTGGACAGCGACGGCGACGGCGTCGTCGACCGGCTGGACCGCTGCCCCGGCACGAAGGCCGGCGTCAAGGTGGATGCCAATGGTTGCGAAGTCCGCGAGGTCATCTCGCTCAAGGACGTCAACTTCGCCACCAACTCCGCACAGCTGACGCCGACGTCCTCGGCCAAGCTGGACGAGGCGGCTGAGACGCTCAGGAAGCGCGGCAACGTGCGCGTGGAAGTCGCGGGCCACACTGACAATCGCGGATCCGCCAGCAGGAACCGCGTCCTGTCGCAACAACGCGCGGAAGCCGTGATGCGGTACCTCGTGTCCAAGGGGGTCAACCCGGCCAACCTGACGGCACGCGGCTACGGGCCTGACGAGCCGGAGGCCGACAACAAGACGGAAGCCGGCCGCGCCGCCAACCGCCGCGTCGAGCTGCGCGTTCAACAGCAGTAGCTTCGCGCTCGGCAGTACCTTCCGACCCCGGCCGGGGCTCCCCGGCCGGGTTTTTATTTCGGCAGCAGCTCCGCGAGGTCTTCGTGCCCGCGCTCGAGCGCGAGGTCGCGCGGGGTCTGCCTTTTCAGGTTCTTCAGGCCGGGATGGCGCGTGCGCGCGACCAGCAGCCGCACCGTGCTCGCATGCCCGGCGGCCGCCGCGCCGTGCAGCGGCAGGTTGCCGTCGAGGTTGAAGATATCGGCGTCCGCGCCGCGCTCGAGCAGCAACGCGACCACGGCATCGTTGCCGCCGTACGCCGCCCAGTGCAGCGCCGATTCGCCGTGGTCGTTCAGCGCGCGCGCATCGGCCTTTGCATCCAGCAGCAGCCGCGCGACAGCGGGATCCTCGTTCAGCGCGGCGTGGTGCAGCGCGGTCTCACCGGTCGCAGTGCGCGCCCGCACGCGCGCTCCGGCATCGAGCAGCAGCCGCGTGAGCGCGCGCATGCCCTTTTCCGCGGCGAGGTGCAGCGGCGTCTCGCGCTTGTCGTTGCGCGCCTCGAGCTCGACCTTGCCGCCGAGCACCAGGACCGCGGCCACCGGTTCCTTGCTCCCGGCAATCGCGTCGAGGAGAGGCGTCTGCGCCTGCGCTGCCGCGGCGGCGGCGAGCAGCACTAGCGCAAGCAGTGCCCTCATTTCAGCGCGCCCGCGAGCACTTCGGCGAGGTGCTGCGTCGAACGGCCGCTGAGGCCCTCGATCTGCTCGCGGCAGGAAAAGCCGTCCGCCACCACCACGGCGTCGGGCGGCGCAGCGCGAAGCCGCGGCAGGAGCGCCAGCTCGGCGATGCGGCGCGAGGCAGCTTCGTGCGCCGCTTTCAGGCCGAAGGAACCCGCCATGCCGCAGCAGCCCGTGTCGGGCGCCTCGACTTCCATGCCCGTGGCGCGCAGCAGTTTCACCTCCGCGGCCGTGCCCCAGAGCGCCTTCTGGTGGCACTGCGCCTGCAGCAGTGCACGGCCGAAAGCGCGCTGCGGCGCATAGCCGCGCGCCTCGAGAAACCCGGCGAGCGAATGCACGTTGCTCGCGAGCGCCGCGGCGCGCGCGTCATCGGGAAAGAACTGCTGCAGCTCGTCTCGGAATACCGAGAGGCACGCGGGCTCGAGGATCACCACCGGCACGTCCGGCTCGAGCGCATCGAGGATGCGCGCGAGCGCGGCTTTCGCCTGGTCGAGCATGCCGGCGTCGTAATACGGCCGCCCGCAGCACAGGTGCTCGCGCGGCAGCTCGACCTTGCAGTCCGCGTGCGCGAGCACGCGGGCGGCGGCGGTCGCGGTCGAGGGCCGGAAGTAGCCGTTGAACGTGTCGTCGAACAGGATCACGCG
>JAOUGZ010000038.1 GCA_029865405.1 Betaproteobacteria bacterium | reverse complement strand
CGGCGCGCTCGCGGCGCGAATCAAGCGGTGGAGCGGGGAGCTCGGCTTCCAGGCGGTGGGGATCGCGGATACCGACCTCGCCGCCGCGGAGAACCGGCTCGGCGAATGGCTCGGCAAGGGCTGGCACGGGGAGATGGATTATATGGCGCGCCACGGCGCGCTCCGCGCGCGCCCGGCCGAGCTCGTGCCGGGCACCGTGCGCGTCATCAGCTGCCGCATGGACTACGCGGCGACGCTGGACGAGGAAGACGACGACCCGCTGCGTGCCTGCGTCTCGCGCTATGCGCGCGGGCGCGACTATCACAAGGTGCTGCGCGGGCGGCTGCAGAAGCTGTGCGAGCGCATCGAGGCGGAGGCTGGCCCTTTCGGGCATCGCGTGTTCGCCGACTCGGCGCCGGTGATGGAGGTGGCGCTCGCAGCAAAATCCGGCATCGGCTGGCGCGGCAAGCACACGCTTCTGCTGTCGCGCGAAGCGGGATCGTGGTTCTTTCTGGGCGAGGTGTATACGAGCCTGCCGCTGCCGGCGGACGCGCCCGCGGGCGAGCATTGCGGCACGTGCACGAAGTGCATCGACGTCTGCCCGACGCAGGCGATCACCGGGCCCTATCAGCTCGACGCGCGGCGCTGCATCTCGTACCTCACCATCGAGCTGAAAGGCAGCATTCCGGAGGAGTTTCGGCCGCTGATCGGCAACCGCGTCTACGGCTGCGACGATTGCCAGGACGTGTGCCCATGGAATTCGTTCGCGCAGCCGAGCGCCGAATCCGACTTCGCCGTGCGGAACGGCCTGGACCGCGCCTCGCTCGTCGAGCTCTTCGCCTGGAGCGAGGCTGAGTTCGGCGCGCGCATGGCGGGCTCGCCGATCCGGCGCATCGGCTACGAGCGATGGCTCCGGAATCTCGCCGTCGGCCTGGGTAATGCGCCGTCGGAACCCGCGGTTGCGGCGACGCTGCGCGCGCGCGCCGATTACCCGTCGGCACTGGTGCGCGAACATGTTGCGTGGGCGCTGCAGCGGCATGAGTGAGTGGCAGCCCGACAAGCTGTTGGCGGGCTTCGAGGCGCGGACGCTAGAATTCCCAGACGACTACGAAGGACGCGTCGTGGCGACGCTGGTGCGCCTGCCCGCGGGCGATGCACCGCGCGGCGCCGTGCTCTACGTGCACGGTTTCGTGGACTACTTCTTCCAGCGCCACATGGCAGAACGGTTCGCTGCAGAAGGCTACGCCTTCTACGCGCTCGACCTGAGAAGACACGGCCGCTCGTGGCTCGCGCACCAGCATCCGTGCTTCTGCAAGGACCTCGCCGAGTACGACGCCGATATCACGGCGGCGATCGACGAGATTGGCGGGCCGGTGCTGCTCGCCGGGCATTCCACGGGCGGTTTGATCTGTTCGCTGTATGCAGCGCGGGGCGAACGCCGAGACCAGATGCGCGCACTGTGGCTGAACAGCCCGTTCTTCGACTGGAAGGTGTCGCCGGTGAAGCGCGCCCAGCTCGGCATGGCGGCGCTGATGGGGCAGGCGTTTCCGTTGCTCAATGATCCCAAGGCGCTGAAGCCCGTCTACATCCGCAGCATCCACCGCGACTTCGACGGCGAGTGGGACTTCGACCTGAAGCTGAAGCCCTTGCACGGCTTTCCAGCGTACTTCGGCTGGATCGGTGCCGTGCTTGCCGGCCAGCACAAGGTGCATGCCGGGTTGGAGGTCAAGTGCCCGGTGCTGACCATGCATTCGGACGAGGCCGACATCGTGCTCGACTGGCGCCACGTCGCCAAGTGGGGGAGGACTTTGGGGCCGCAGGCGTCCGTGCTCGCGTTTCCGGGCGGGCTGCACGATCTCGTGCTGTCGCGGCGCGAGGTGCGGGATGGCGTGTTCAGCGCGTTGTTTTCCTGGGCGGCACGAGTGCACTGACAAGCCGGGAAATCTGCCGAAATGCGGCTTTGACTGGTAGTCTCCGTCCCCCATGACGCAAGTGCTCGCCCACAAACCCCCGCGCGCCATCGTCGCGGCGGTGCAATTGCCCAGCGTCGGTGACGCCGAATTCGAAGCTTCGCTGACGGAGCTGCGCCAGCTCGCGAAAACGCTCGGCTTCGAAGTCGTCAGTACGATCGCCCAGAAGCGCGCCAGCTTCGACGCCACCGCCTACTTCGGCCTCGGCAAGCGCGAGGAGCTGCGCGACCTGGTACAGCAAGGCGCGGACCTCGTCCTCGTCGACCACGAGATCTCGCCCTCGCAGGCGTTCAATCTCGCCAAGGAAGTCGGCTGCGAAGTCATGGACCGCACCATGGTGATCCTCGAGATCTTCCACCGCCACGCGCGCTCCAACGCCGCGCGCGCGCAGGTCGAGATCGCGCGCCTGGGCTACATGGGACCGAGGATGCGCGAAGCCGCCAAGCAGGCCGGGCCGAAGGACCGCGCGCGCAGCGGCGTCGGCGGCCGCAGCGGCGGCGAGTCGCACGGCGAACTCGACCGGCGCAAGATCCGCGACCGCATCGCCGAGCTGCAAAAGGAGCTCGACGCGATGCACCTCGAGCGCAAGACGCAGCGCGCCCGGCGCCAGGAGCGCCCGGGGCTCGCGCGCGTGGCGCTCGTCGGCTACACGAACGCCGGCAAGTCGACGCTGATGCGCGCGCTCACGGCGAGCGAGGCGCTGGTGGCCGACAAGCTCTTCGCCACGCTCGACACCACGGTGCGCGCCCTGCACCCGGAGAGCGTGCCGCGCGTGCTGGTGAGCGACACCGTCGGCTTCATCAAGAATCTGCCGCACGGCCTGGTCGCCTCGTTCAAGTCGACGCTCGACGAGGCGCTCGAAGCCTCGCTCGTCGCGCACGTGGTCGACGCGAGCGATCCCGGGTTCGAGCGCCAGCTTGCGGTCACCGAGCAAGTGCTGGAGGAGATCGGCGCCAAGGGCGTGCCGCGCCTGCTCGTCTTCAACAAGATCGACCGCGGCGGCGACGAGGCGGCGCTGCGCGGGAAATACCCCGAGTGCATCGTGATGAGCGCGAAGCGCGAAGGCGACGTCGCCAAGCTGCGCGCGGCGATTGTCGCGTTTTTCCAGCAGCGCCTGGTCGAAGCCGAGCTTTTCCTCCCTTGGTCGGCGCAGAAGCTGCGCGGGGAGATCTTCGCGAGCTGCGAAGTGCTGGAGGAACGCAGCGAAGGCGAGGGGGCGTTTCTGCGCGTGCGCGGCGAGCCCGAGGCCGTGAAGCGGCTGCAGGAGCGAATCAGCGCCGAGGCGGCACGAAGCGCAGCGTGACGAGCGTTGCCGCCGCCCACACGGCGTAGAGCGTCGTGAAGACCCACTCCGGCGCGCGGTAGTAGAGCAGGTACCGCACCCACCTGCCCACGAACGACTCGCCGCTCCCGCCGCCGCGCAGTGCATCCTCCCAAACCGTGAGCGGGCAGGTCATGCCGATCACCGCTTCCAGCGCAACGAAGGCGATCGCCGCGAGGTGCAGGTAGCGAAACCATGGATTGCGCACCCAGGCCCACGACGCAAGCGCGCCGACCCAGGTCAGCACCAGCCCGCCGGCGATGAAAACGACGATCGCGAAGTGAAGGACGAGAAGTAGGTCAGCCGCGCTCACGCGGGCGCGCCGGATCGGCGATCCACTCGCTCCACGAGCCGGCGTACAGGCGCCCGCCGTGCAGGCCCGCGACCTCCATCGCCAGGAGGTTGTGGCAGGCGGCGACGCCGGAGCCGCAGGAATGGATCACTTCGTTCGCCGGCCGGCCCTGCAGCGCCGCGGCGAACTCCTGCTTCAGCTGCGCCGCGGACTTGAATACGCCCTCCGGCGTCAGGTTGTCGTTGCTGAATCGGTTGCGCGAGCCGGGAATGCGGCCGGCGACCGGGTCGATCGGCTCGGACTCGCCGCGCCAGCGCGCCGGCGAGCGCGCGTCGAGCACGGTCGCCTTGCCGAGGTACTTCGCGACGTGAGCCACGTCGACGGCCAGCTCCGGCCTGGGCTTTGCGGCGTAGGTCGTGGTCGCGAATTGCGGCACTTCGGCCGTCACCGGCCGCCCTTCCTTCACCCACCTGGCGAAGCCGCCGTCGAGCACGGCGAGCGCGTCGTGACCGACCCAGCGCAGCATCCACCACAGCCGCGCCGCCATGGCGCCGGTCCCGCCGTCGTAGCACACGACCGTGTCCGAGGCTTTCAGTCCCTGCGCACCCAGCCAGGCGATGAAGCGCGCAGGCTCCGGCAACGGATGGCGGCCATTCTTTCCGCTCTTCGGCGCCGAGAGATCGCGGTCGAGGTGCGCGAATGTGGCGCCGGGAATGTGGGATTCGCGGTACAGCTGCCCGCCGGCCTCGGGCTTCATGAGGTCGTGCCGGCAATCGAACACGCGCCACTCGGGGTGGCGGGAAAGTTCTTCGGGGGATACGAGGGCGCTCAGCGCCCCAGCTTGCGCCGCAGCCATTCGTGGAAATGTACCATCGTGTCCTCCATCGGCGACTGGTACGGGCCCGCGTCGTCCAGGCCCTGCGTCCACAGCGCGTGCCGGCCGCGGTCCATGCGCCGGCAGATGTCGTTGTCCTCGAGCGCGGTCTCGACGTACGCGGCCTGCTGCGCCTCGACGAACCCGCGCTCGAAGAGCGCGATCTCCTCCGGGTAGTAGAACTCGACCACGTTGGTGGTGCGCGTGGGCGAGCGCGGCAGCAGCTGGCTCACGATAAGCACGTTGGGATACCACTCGAGCATGAAGCCCGGGAACCAGGACATCCACAGCGCACCCTGCTTGGGCGCGCGGCCCGCAAGGTGCTTCAGGCAGGCCTCGTGCCATTTGCGATAGACCGGCGTGCCGGGCTTGCCCAGGCCGGCCTTCGCCTGCGTCACCTGCACCGACCAGTCCTCGCCGTAGTGCACGTGCCACTGGTTGCAGTCGGCGAAGTTGCCGAGGCCCGGGTGGAAGGGATCGACGTGGTAGACCTCCAGGTAGACCTCGATGAAGGTCTTCCAGTTGACGTCGTACTCGTCGACCATCACGCGGTCGAGCACGTAGCCCGAGAAGTCCCAGTCCGACGTATCCATGCCGGCGAGGGCGCGCGCCGGATCCGCCGACCCGGCGAACAGCAGCCCGTTCCAGCGCGTCAGCGGCGTGGACGCGAGCTTCACGCACGGGCTCTCGGGGAAGTGCGGCGCGCCGAGGAGCGCGCCGTGCAGGTCGTAGGTCCAGCGGTGCACCGGGCAGACGATATTCTGCGCATGGCCCCGCCCCTCGAGCATCATCGATTGCCGGTGGCGGCAGACGTTGGACAGCAGCTCGACCCCGCCGGCATTTCTCACCAGCACCTTCGCGTGGTCCATCCAGGCGAGGGTGTGGTAGTCGCCGACCCTGGGCACCATGAGCTCGTGGCCGACGTAGTTCGGCCCGGCGTCGAACAGCCGCGCCCGTTCCTCGGCGAACACCCCGGGATCGAAGTACCACGACGCCGGGATCTGGCAGCTTGGCCGCTTCAGCTGGAACGGATTCGGCAGTTCGGACATGGGTCGGGAACCCGAAAAAATGCGCCGCATTCTACCCCAGGGAACGTTTGACCGGGCAAGCGCCGGTCGGCTAAGTTCACGGCATGCCCAAAGCCGCCGCCGAGGCCACTTTCGAGAAGGCGCTCGCCGAGCTGGAGAAGCTGGTCGCGCAGATGGAAGGCGGCAAGCTCTCGCTCGAGCAGGCGCTGGAGGCGCACAAGCGCGGCCTGGAGCTGGCGCGCTTCTGCCAGGAGCGGCTGGACGCGGCCCAGCGCCAGGTGAAGGTGCTCGAAGGCGAGGTGCTGAAGAAACTGGCCGTGGAACCCGAGCCCGGTGACGGCGCCTGACCCGGCGTTCGCGGCCTGGATGGGCGGCATCCAGGCGCGAATGGAAAGCGTGCTGGCGCGCGTCCTGCCCGGGGCGCGCGTCACGCCGCAACGTCTGCACGCCGCGATGCGCTACGCGGTGCTCGAGGGCGGCAAGCGCGTGCGGCCGCTGCTGACTTTTGCCGCGGGCGAAGTCGCCGGGGCGCGGCCCGAGCGGCTCGAGATCGCGGCGGCGGCGGTCGAGCTGATCCACGCCTACTCGCTGGTGCACGACGACCTGCCCTGCATGGACGACGACGTGCTTCGCCGCGGCAAGCCCACGGTGCACGTGGAATTCGACGAAGCGACCGCGCTGCTGGTGGGCGACGCCCTGCAGTCGCTCGCCTTCCAGCTCCTCGCCGAGCAGGCGCTCGCCGACGAGCCGCGCGCGCAGATCGAAATGGTGAAGCTGCTCGCGGCGGCGGCGGGCTCGCGCGGCATGGCCGGCGGGCAGCAGATCGACCTCGCCGCCACCGGCCGGTCGCTCAGCGTGCCCGAGCTCGAGTCGATGCACATCCACAAGACCGGCGCGCTGATCCGCGCCGCGGTCCTTCTTGGCGCGAGCTGCGGCGGCGCGCCCGAGGGCACGCTGCGCGAGCGCCTCGACCAGTACGCGAAGACCGTAGGCCTCGCCTTCCAGGTGGTGGACGACGTGCTCGACGCCGAGGCCTCGAGCGCGACGCTCGGCAAGACCGCGGGCAAGGACTCGCGCGCGGGCAAGCCCACCTACGTCTCGGTGATGGGCCTCGCACGCGCGCGGGATCTGGCGCAGGAACTCAGGCGGAATGCGCACGACGCGCTGGCGCCGCTCGGCGCGGGCGCGCGGCGCCTGCGCGAGCTCGCCGATTTCATCGTGCTAAGGAAGTTCTAGCGTTGTCGTCAATCCTCGAAGCGCTGCCGGGCGGCGGCTACAATCCCACGATGTTCGAGCTGTTGAAGACCATCGACGACCCGTCGCAGCTGCGCGCGCTCGACCGGAAGGACCTGCATCGCCTCGCCGAGGAGCTGCGCGCGTTCGTGCTCGACTCGGTGTCCAAGACCGGCGGGCACCTGTCGTCCAACCTCGGCACCGTCGAGCTCACCATCGCCCTGCACAAGGTGTTCGAGACGCCCGAGGACCGCATCGTGTGGGACGTTGGCCACCAGACCTATCCGCACAAGATCCTCACCGGGCGGCGCGGGGCGATGGCGCGCCTGCGCATGATCGACGGCATCTCGGGATTCCCGCGGCGCAGCGAATCGCCCTACGACACCTTCGGCACCGCGCATTCCTCGACCTCGATCTCGGCGGCGCTCGGCATGGCGGTGGCGGCGAAGGCGAAAGGCGAGCAGCGCAAGTGCGTGGCGGTGATCGGCGATGGCGCCATGTCGGCGGGCATGGCGTTCGAGGCGATGAACAACGCCGGCGCCATGGACGTGGATCTCCTTGTCATCCTGAACGACAACGAGATGTCGATCTCGCCGCCGGTGGGCGCGCTGACCAACTACCTGGCGCGCCTGCTCTCGGGCCGCATGTATTCGACGGCGCGGCGAGCGAGCGAGCACGTGCTCAAGCGCGTCGGCGTCTGGGAGCTCGCGCGGCGCACCGAAGAGCACGTGAAGGGCATGGTGACGCCCTCGACGCTGTTTGAGGAGTTCGGCTTCAACTACATCGGCCCGATCGACGGCCACGACCTCGACACGCTCATCGCCACCCTCGCCAACATCCGCAAGCTCAAGGGGCCGCAGTTCCTGCACATCGTCACGAGAAAGGGCCAGGGCTACAAGCTCGCCGAGGACGACCCCGTCGCCTACCACGGGCCGAGCATGTTCGATCCGGCCGAGGGCATCAAGAAGGCGGCCACGCCCGCCAAGCCGACCTACAGCCAGGTGTTCGGCGACTGGCTGTGCGACATGGCGGCGGCCGATGCCCGCCTGATGGCGATCACGCCGGCGATGCGCGAGGGCTCGGGCATGGTGCCGTACTCGGAGAAATATCCCGAGCGCTATTTCGACGTCGGCATCGCCGAGCAGCATTCGGTGAGCTTCGCCGCCGGCATGGCTTGCGAGGGGCTGCGGCCGGTGGTGGCGATCTACTCGACCTTCCTGCAGCGCGGCTACGACCAGCTGATCCACGACGTCGCCATCCAGAACCTGCCCGTGACCTTCGCCCTCGACCGGGGCGGCCTGGTGGGCGGCGACGGCGCCACGCACAACGGCGCGTTCGACCTGGCCTATCTGCGCACGGTGCCCAACCTCACCGTGATGGCGCCGGCGGATGCCGCGGAATGCCGGCGCATGCTGACGACGGCGTTCCGGCTCGGCGCGCCGGCGGCGGTGCGCTATCCGCGCGGCGCAGCGCCCGGCGAAGCCGGGTCCGGATTCGAAACCGTGCCGGTGGGCAGGGGCGAGCTGCGCCGCAGCGGCCGGCGCATCGCGATCCTCGCCTTCGGCTCGATGCTCAAGCCGGCACTCGATGCCGCCGAGGCGCTCGATGCGTCGGTGGCCAACATGCGCTTCGTGAAGCCGCTCGACGCCGAGCTGGTGCAGCAGCTCGCGGGGACGCACGAGCTCCTGGTCACGGTCGAGGAGCACCAGGTCATGGGGGGCGCTGGCAGCGCCGTCTGCGAAGCACTCGCGCACCTAGGCATCGAAAAGCGCGTGCTGCTGCTCGGCCTGCCGGATCGCTTTATCGACCACGGCGACCCGGCAAAACTCCTGTCGTCGGTAGGGTTGGACGCCGCCGGCATCGAGAAGGCGATCCGCGCCGTGATATCCGAGTAAATTACTCGGGAGTTATAATCGACGCATGAAAGCCAAGGACCTGCAAAATATCCCGGACGTCCAGAGCGCGCCCGACTCGCGCAAGCTCGCCATCGACCGGGTCGGCATCAAGGCCATCCGCCACCCGATCCAGATCATGCAGCGCGCGGGCGGCGTGCAGCACACGATCGCCCACTTCAACATGTACGTCGGCCTGCCGCACCACTTCAAGGGCACGCACATGTCGCGCTTCGTCGAGATCCTCTCGGCGCACGAGCGCGAGATCACGGTGGACTCGTTCCAGGCGATGGTGAAGGAGATGGTGGCCAAGCTCGAGGCCGAGGAGGGCGTGGTCGAGATGACCTTCCCGTACTTCATCGAGAAGAGCGCGCCCGTGTCGCGCGTAAAGAGCCTGCTCGACTACGAGGTGAGCTTCGTCTCGCAGATCCTGGACGGCAGACAGGGCTTCGCCATGAAGGTGCTGGTGCCGGTGACCAGCCTGTGCCCGTGCTCGAAGAAGATCTCCGCCTACGGCGCGCACAACCAGCGCTCGCATGTCACCGTCACGGCGCACACGGGCGATTTCGTCTGGATCGAGGAGATCGTCGACCTGGTGGAAAAGCAGGCCTCGAGCGAGCTCTACGGCCTGCTCAAGCGCCCGGACGAGAAGCACGTCACCGAGCGCGCCTACGACAATCCCAAGTTCGTCGAGGACATGGTGCGCGATGTCGCCGCGCTGCTCAATCTCGATGAGCGCATCTCGCGGTTCGTGGTCGAGTCGGAGAACTTCGAGTCGATCCACAACCACTCCGCCTACGCCCTCATTGAGCGCGACAAGGCGGCTCGCTAGCTGCGTTCTCGCCTGGCTCGGCATGAGCGCCGCCGACGCCCAGGATTACGCGGCTGCGCGCGCGCGCATGGTGGCCGAGGTCGAGGCCCTGTACGCGCAGACCCGCGGGGAAACCGGGCTTGCCGCCATGTCGCCGCCGGTGCGCGCGGCGCTCGGCACGGTGGAGCGGCATCGCTTCGTGCCCGCGGGCCAGCGCGCGCTCGCCTACCGCAATCACCCGCTGCCGATCGGCGCCGGGCAGACCATCTCGCAGCCCTACATCGTCGCCCTGTCCACCGACCTCGTCGCGCCGCGTCCCGGGCACACGGTCCTCGAGATCGGCACCGGCTCGGGCTACCAGGCCGCGGTGCTCGCCGAAATCGTGGCGCAGGTGTACAGCATCGAGCTGATCGGCGACCTCGGCCGGCAGGCGGCGGCCACGCTCGCCGCCGCGGGCTACGCCAACGTCGAGGTGCGCATCGGCGACGGCTACGCCGGCTGGCCGGAGAAGGCGCCGTTCGACGGCATCGTGGTGACCGCCGCGGCGCCGCAGGTGCCGCAGGCGCTCGTCGACCAGCTGAAGACGGGGGGCCGCATGGTGATCCCGGTCGGCGCGAGCCACGCCGTGCAGGAGCTCCTCGTGCTCACCAAGCGCGCCGACGGCGGGGTCGACGAGAAACGCGTGCTGCCGGTGCGGTTCGTGCCGCTGGTGCCGGGCCGCTAGCGCCTCAATTGCGCCGCTGGCGCTTCTTCTCCATCTGCCACTCGATGTCCTTCACGTACGCCCTGGCCGGGGCGTGGCCGCGGCGCGAGGCGCGCAGCATCCAGCCATAGGCCTCCTGCGCATCGCGCTTCACCCCCCGCCCCTCCGCGTAGGCGAGGCCGAGCGAGAACTCGGCGTCGGCATACCCCTGCACTGCGGCGCGGCGCATCCAGCGCACCGCCAGCTTGTCGTCGCGCTGTACGCCGTACTGCCCGGTGCTGTAGATCGCCGATAGGAGGAACTGCGCCTCGGGCAGGCCCTGCTCGGCGGACTGGCGCAGCAGTGCGAGCGCCTTGGCGTCGCTCTTCTCCACGCCGGTGCCGGTGCCGTGCAGCAGCGCCAACTGGTAGCGCGCGCCGCGGTCGCCGCCGTCGGCGGCCTGCTGGAACAGCCTGGCCGCCGCGTCGACGTCGCGCTCGGTGCCGCGTCCCTCGAGGTGCAGCAGGCCGAGACGGTAGCGGCCGTAGGGATTGCCCTGCGCCGCGGACTTCTCCAGCCATTGCCGGCCTTCGTCGAGATCCGCGGCGCCGCCGACCCCGTCGAGCAGCAGCGCGCCGAGCTTGGCCTGGGAGCGCGCGAGGTCCTGCTGCGCGGCGGTGCGGTACCAGCGCCGCGCCTCTGCCGCGTTCTTCAGCGTGCCCTCGGTGCTCTCGTAGATGACCGCGGCATTGTGCTGCGATTCGACGTGTCCCTTGCGCGCGGCGCGCAGGAACCAATCCAGCGCCTGCGAATCGCTTTGCTCCGCGCCCTTGCCCGAGATGTGCATCATGCCCATCAGGTGCTCGGCCTGCGTGTCGCCGGCCGCGGCCTGGCGCGCGATCTCCTGCGCCGCCTCGGCCGAGCCGTTGGCCGCCTTGCGGGCCAGGTCGTCGAGCGGCGCGGCGCCGGCGGCGAACGCGGCCGCCGCGGCAAGGAGCATCCAATAGCGCACGAGCCGCATCAGAAGCGGCGCAACAGGGTCATGGTCTGGCCCTCGTTCCTGATTTCCACGCGGTTGAGGAAGCTCATGCCGAGCAGCGCGACGTCGAGGCCCTGCTCGATGACCAGCGCCTCCACGCCGTGCAGCTCGATGCCGCCGACCCTCACCGCATCGAGCGTGAGGCGGTATACCGGCACCACGCCGCCCGCGGTCCGGGTCGAGCCGACGCGGCCCTTGCGGTAGTCGATCCCCAGGCGCGCGGCCTCGCTCGCCGGCAGCGCGACGACCGTGGCGCCGGTATCCACGACGAAGCGCACCGGCTTGTTGTTGATGGCGCCCTCGGCAAAGAAGTGGCCGCGCTCGTCGGCGGCGAGCACCGTGCTCTGGCGATCGCTGCTCGCGGACTGGAAATGCTGGCCGCGCGTCAGCGTGCGGCGCGCGCCGTCGACCTCGATCACCGCGCGCTCGCGCTCGACCGAAACCACGGTCACCGCGCCGAAAGTCTGTCCTACCTTGACGGTGCGCGGCGCGCCGCCGTCGATCACCAGGATCGCCGCCCGCTCGCCGATCACGCCGACGAAACTCACGTCGGCGGCCGCGGCCGGCAGAGCCGCGAACGCCAGCGTTAGGGCGCTGCCACTACAATTCAGCTTCATGAAACCGGTGGCCATCTTCAGGCATGCTCCGAGCGAGGGTCCCGCCTATTTTGCCACCTACCTCGAGCGCAAGGCGATTCCCTGGACGCTGATGCCGGTGGACGAGGGGCGCGCGGTGCCGCGCAGCGCGCGCGGCTTCTCGGGCCTCGTGTTCATGGGCGGGCCGATGAGCGTGAACGACGCGCTGCCGTGGATTGCTCCGGCGCTCGCTCTGATCACCGATGCCGTG
>JAOUGZ010000037.1 GCA_029865405.1 Betaproteobacteria bacterium | reverse complement strand
CGCGCCGCGCGCGCGGGCAAGATCCGGATCGGCATCGCCCAGAAACGAAAGCGTCAGGTGGATGTGCTCCAGGCGCGTCGCGCGGCCGCCGCATTCGCGTTGCGCTGAGCGCGCCCAGTCCGCCAGCGCCCGCGCCGTGCCGGCGGGCGGCCAGCAGGCGAAGAACAGGCGCATCTCAGCGCTCGGCGAGATGCTTGCGCGTGAGCGCCGCGAGCGCCTTGAGCGACGGATCGGCGGCCTTGTCGAGCTCGGCGGCGATCAGCTCCTGCTCGCGCCGGCCACGGTTCTGCGACAGTTTCCAGCGCGTCTCGAGCCGCGTCACGGCGATGTCGAACGTGACGATGCCCTCGAGCATGCTGTCGACGTACTCCTTGCGCAGCGCGTCGAACTTCGGCAGCCAGGCCGGATCGAGCTCCGCCACCAGCGCGCGCTGCGCCGCGTGCTTCAGCGCCCGGTCCGAGGCGACCCGCACCCTGCCGTAGGCGTGCACCGCGGCGTAGTTCCAGGTGGGCACGCGCTCGGTGGCCTCGTACCAGCGCGGCGAGACGTAGGCGTGCGGCCCGGAAAACACCACCAGCACCTCGTCCTCGAAGAACGCCTGCCATTGCGGATTGGGCTTCGCCATGTGCGAGTGGATGACGATGCCGCCCGCGCCGTCGGCAACCGTGACCGGCAGGTGCGAGGCGAGCGGCACGCCGTCCGTCGCGGTGACCAGCAGCGCAAAGCTGTTGGCGCGCATGAAATCCAGGAGCTCGCGCCGGTCCTCGACGCGGTTGTACGGCGGCGAATACATGTCAGCCCTCGTCGATCAAGGCCACCGCCATGGCGGCGATGCCTTCGCTGCGGCCGGTGAAGCCGAGCCCCTCGGTGGTCGTCGCCTTGAGGTTCACCGCGCCTTCGGCGACACGCAGGTCGGCCGCGATATGGGCGCGCATGGCGGCGAAATGCGGCGCGAGGCGCGGCGCCTGCGCGATGAGCGTCGCGTCCACGTTCACGATGTGCAACTTGCGCGCCGCAAGCTTCGCCGCCACGTCGCGCAGCAAGCGCCGGCTGTCGATCTCCGAATATTGCGCATCGCTGTCGGGATAGTGCCCGCCGATGTCCCCGAGTCCCGCCGCGCCGAGCAGCGCGTCGCAGATGGCGTGCAGCAGCACATCGGCGTCGGAATGCCCTTCCAGCCCGAGGTGGTGCGGGATGTGCACGCCGCCCAGCACCAGCCGGCGGTTGGGCACCAGCGCATGCACGTCGAAGCCCTGGCCGATCCTCATGCCCGCCGCCTCTCCAGGATCGCCTCGGCGATCGCGAGGTCTTCGGCGTAGGTGACCTTCAGGTTCTCGCGGCTGCCGGCGACCAGCCGCGGCCGCAGCCCCATCTGCTCCACGGCGCTCGCTTCGTCCGTGATGGCGCCCTTCGCCTTGCCCAGCGCCTCGGCCAGCAGCGCGGCGCGGAACATCTGCGGCGTCTGCGCCAGCCACAGCTGGGCGCGGTCCTCGGTGCCGGCGATGCGCTGCGCGCCCGCCTCGTCCTTGCCCGCGCGCTTCACTGTCTCCGCCACTGGCAGGGCGAGGATGCCGCCGATCGCATCGTTGCGGCATTCCGCGACCAGCCGCTCCAGGTCGGACGCGGGCAGGCAGGGGCGCGCCGCGTCGTGCACCAGCACCCAGTCGTCCGCGTCCACCGCCGCCATCGCCGCCACCAGCCCGTTGTACACCGAATCGCGCCGCGATTCGCCGCCGCAATACAGCGGCTCGAGCTTGCCGGCGAACGCGCGCCAGTCGCAGCCCTGATAGGTGGTATCGCCCGGCGCCAGCACGACAAACACCATTTCCACTGGCGCGCGGCACACCGCCGCGACGGCGTGCCAGAGCATCGGCCGGCCCGCGAGCGCGGCGTACTGCTTGGGCTGCACACCGGCGGCACGGCTACCGCTTCCCGCGGCAGGAATCAGCGCTACGCAGGTCAACGCAAAAACTCCATTAATTCAAGCAAGTATAATTGCATTCGGCATGCTACGCGACCCTCTTCCCGGGAACCCGCGCCCGGCCGGGCTCGCCGGCTCGGCCGATGCGCTCGCCTTGTGCCGCCTCGCGGCCAGCGCCACGCCCCTCGCCGTCCTCTGCGCCACGGCGCGCGATGCGCAACGCCTGCTCGAGGAACTGGCCTGGTTCGCACCGCAACTGCGCGTCTGCCTGCTGCCCGACTGGGAAACGCTGCCCTACGACGCGTTCTCCCCGCACCAGGACCTCGTGTCCGAGCGCCTGGCGACGCTGTACCGCATCCAGCGCGGCGACTTCGATGTCGCGGTGGTGCCGGCGCAGACCGCGCTGGTGCGCCTGTGTCCGCCGTCGTATCTCGCCGCACGCACCTTCTTCCTGGAACAGGACGCGCGGCTCGATGCCGGCGCGCTCAAGGCGCAGCTCGCCACCGCGGGCTACCGGCACGTCACGCAGGTCATGGCCCCGGGCGAATTCTGCATCCGGGGCGGCCTCATCGATCTCTTCCCCACGGGCAGCCCGCTGCCTTACCGGCTCGACCTCGACGACGAGCGCATCGACAGCATCCGTACCTTCGACGTCGATACGCAGAGGACCCTTTATCCCGTGAAGGACGTGCGCATGTTGCCGGCGCGCGAATTCCCGCTCGACGACGCCGGCCGCGCGCAATTCAGGGGCCGCTGGCGGGAGATCTTCGAGGGCGATCCGTCGAAAAAGGGCCTGTACCGCGACGTCTCCAACGGCGTCGCCGCCGCGGGCATCGAGTACTACCTGCCGCTGTTCTTCGACGCCGTGGCGACGATATTCGACTACCTGCCCAAGCAGGCCGCGCTCGCACGCCACGGCGACGTGCCGGGCGCGGTGGACACCTTCTGGCGCGATGCCACGTCGCGCTACCGGCTGCTCGGCGGCGAGCGCGAGCGGCCGCTGCTGCCGCCCGAGAAGATCTTCGTGCCGGCGGAGGAATTCCACCTCGCGGCGCGCGCGCTGCGGCGCGTCGAGCCCGAGTCGGTGCTGGCGAGCGCGCCGCTGCCTCCGCTCGCCGTGGACCGGCGCGCGCAGGACCCGCTCGCCGCGCTCAAGTCGTACCTCGCCACCTGCGGCCTGCGCGTCCTCATGGCCGCCGAATCGCCGGGGCGGCGCGAGACCATGCTCGCCTATTTCGCCGAATACGGGCTCGCGCCCGCCGGCGTCGCGGACTTTGGCGCCTGGTCGCAATCGCAGGAGCGCTTTGCGATCACGGTGGCGCCGCTCGGCGCCGGCTTCGCGCTGCCTGCCGAGGGCTGGTGCGTGGTGACGGAGGCCGAGCTCTACGCGGGCACCGTGCGCCAGCGCGCGCGCGACACGCTGAAAGCAAGCTCGGTCGAGGGGATGCTGCGCGACCTCTCGGAGCTGCGCATCGGCGACCCGGTGGTGCACGCGCAGCACGGCATCGGCCGCTACCAGGGTCTCGTCGGCCTCGACCTCGGCGAAGGCCCGACGGAGTTCCTGCACCTGCAGTACGAGGGCGGCGACAAGCTCTACGTGCCCGTGTCGCAGCTCGCCGTCATTTCGCGCTACTCGGGCGCCGAGGCCGAGGCGGCGCCGCTGCACCGCCTGGGCAGCGGCCAGTGGGACAAGGCGAAAGCGCGCGCGGCGAAGCAGGTGCGCGACACCGCCGCGGAGCTGCTCGCGCTCTACGCCAAGCGCGCAGCGCGCGAAGGGCACGCGTTTCGCCTGCAGGCGCACGACCTCGAGGCCTTTGCCGCCGGCTTCGGCTTCGAGGAAACCCCCGACCAGGCCGCCGCCATCCAGGCGGTGGTGACCGACATGGCCGCGGCCAAGCCCATGGACCGCCTGATCTGCGGCGACGTCGGCTTCGGCAAGACCGAGGTGGCGCTGCGCGCGGCGTTCGTCGCCGTCGCCGACGGCAAGCAGGTGGCGCTCCTTTGCCCGACGACGCTGCTCGCCGAGCAGCACTTCCAGACCTTCGGCGACCGCTTCGCCGACTGGCCCGTGCGCATCGCCGAGCTGTCGCGCTTCCGTTCGGCGAAGCAGGCCGCGGCCACGCTCCGGCAACTCGCCGCGGGCGAGGTGGACATCGTCATCGGCACGCACAAGCTCCTGTCGCGCGACGTGAAGTTCCAGCGCCTGGGCCTCGCCATCGTCGACGAGGAGCACCGCTTCGGCGTGCGCCAGAAGGAGCGGCTGAAGGCGCTGCGCGCCGAGGTCGACGTGCTCACCCTCACCGCGACGCCGATCCCGCGCACGCTCGCGCTGTCGCTCGAGGGCCTGCGCGAATTCTCGGTGATCGCCACGGCGCCGCAGAAGCGCCTCGCCATCAAGACCTTCTCCGCGCCCTTCTCCGAGGGCCTGATCCGCGAGGCGGCGCTGCGGGAGCTGAAGCGCGGCGGCCAGGTGTATTTCCTGCACAACGAGGTCGCCACCATCGAGCCCATGCGCGAGCGACTGGCGCGGCTGCTTCCCGAGGCGAGGATCGCGGTGGCGCACGGGCAGATGCGCGAGCGGGATCTCGAGCGCGTGATGCGCGACTTCTATGCCCAGCGCCACAATCTCCTGCTGTGCACCACCATCATCGAGACCGGCATCGACATCCCCACCGCCAACACCATCGTCATCCACCGCGCCGACAAGTTCGGCCTGGCGCAGCTGCACCAGCTGCGCGGGCGCGTCGGGCGCTCGCACCACCAGGCCTACGCCTACCTCCTCACGCCACCCGAGGAAGCGCTCGGCGCGCAGGCGAAGAAGCGCCTGGAGGCGATCCAGATGATGGAGGAGCTCGGCTCGGGCTTCTACCTCGCGATGCACGACCTGGAGATCCGCGGCGCGGGCGAGGTGCTGGGCGAGTCGCAATCCGGCGAGATCCAGGAGGTGGGCTTCAACCTGTACGCGCAGATGCTGGAGCGCGCCGTGCGCGCGCTGAAATCGGGGCGCGTGGTGGACCTGGATGAGCCGCTCGACGTCTCCACGGAGATCAACCTGCACGCCCCGGCGCTCCTGCCCGAAGCCTACTGCAGCGATGTGCACGAGCGCCTCACGCTCTACAAGCGCATGGCCAACTGCGAATCGCGCGAGCAGCTCGATGAGTTGCGCGAGGAGCTCGTCGACCGCTTCGGGCCGCTGCCCGAGCCGACGCGCGCGCTGCTCGAGTGCCATGTGCTGCGGCTCGCCGCGCGGCCGCTCGGCGTGGCGCGCGTCGACGCGACGCACGAAACGGCGCTGCTGCAGTTCGTGAAGCAGCCGCCCATCGACGGCGCGAAGATCATCGGCCTGGTGCAGCGGCGCAAGGACCTGCGCCTCTCCGGCCCTGAGCGCCTGCGCCTGGAGGCGAAGATGCCCGCCTGGGTCGACCGCGCGCAGGCGGTGCGTGAGCTCCTGCGTCAGCTGGCCGCGTGAACCTCGTATTGCAGGGCGCCGCCCTCTCGAACGACGCGATCGGCGAGATCGTCGCGCTCACCGGCGCGAACCACGTGGTCGCGCTCGGCCCGGGCGCCTGGCGGCTGACGCGCGCCGCCGAGCAGCCCCCGGTGCAGCCCTGGTGCGCGCAGCGCGGTCTCGACTTTGCCTGGGTGCCGGACGCGCGGCGGCTGGACGACCTGCGCCTCGTGGCGATGGACATGGATTCCACGCTCGTCACCATCGAGAGCATCGACGAGATGGGCGACATGCTCGGCATCCGCGAGCGCATCGCCTCCATCACCGCGCAGGCAATGCGCGGCGAGATCGACTACCCCGAGTCTCTGCGGCGGCGCGTCGCGGCGCTCGCCGGGCTCGAGGAAACCGCGCTCGAGCGGATCTGCGAGCAGCGCATGCACCTCTCGCCCGGCGCCGAGGCGCTGGTGCGCCGCTGCCGCGAGCGCGGCATCCACACCCTGCTCGTGTCCGGCGGCTTCAATTTCTTCACCGCCTGGCTGCGGCAACGGCTCGGCATCGACGAGGTGCTGTCCAACGTGCTCGAGATCGAGCGCGGGCGGCTGACCGGGCGCGTGCTCGGCCCGATCGTCGATGGCGATGCCAAGGCGACGAAGCTGCGCGAGGCGATGCATCGGCTCGGCTTGCGGCGCGAGCAGGTACTGGCGATCGGCGACGGCGCGAACGACATCCCCATGATGGCCGAGGCGGGCATCTCGGTCGCCTACCGCGCCAAGCCCGCGGTGCGCGAGCGCGCGACGCACGTGCTCGACTATGCCGGCCTCGACGGCGCGCTGCACCTGTACGTCGAGTGACCGTGTGCCTGGGCCGCCAGGCCGCGGCCGGCGTCGAACGCGGCCGCGTTGCGCGCCCCGAGCTCGCGGCCGCCGAAGCGGCGCAGCACCTGATCGCGCAAGACCTGCAGCGGAATCGGCAGCAGCGCAGCCGCCGCGCCGAGCATCACGCTGTTGGCGAGCCGCGCATCGCCGAGGCGCTCTGCGGAATCGCGCGCCGCGATTTCGCGCACCTGCAGGCCCGCCGTGCGCAGCTGTGCGGCGGGGTCCTCCGGGTACTTGTGCACGCCCGAGGACACGATGGGCGGCACTGCGCGCCAGGAATCGACCAGCGCCCAGCCTTCGGGCGCGAGGAAGTGGCTCCAGCGCAGCCCCTCCGCCGCTTCGAAGGCGATCAGCAGGTGCGCCGTGCCGGGGCGGATCTCGCTCGCCTCGACGTGCTCGCCGATGCGCACCTGCGAGCAGACCACGCCGCCGCGCTGCGACATGCCCGCGACCTCGGTCTTGCTCGCCTCGAAGCCCGCTTCGAGCGCGGCGCGCGCGATGGCCTCGGCGGCGGTCATCACACCCTGCCCGCCGATGCCGACGACGAGAATCTCGGTGCTCATGCGGGCACGATGGCGCCGCGCGCGCAGGCTTTCGCGCACAGGTCGCAGCCCGTGCACATCGCGCGCTCGATGCGCACCCACGCCAGGTCCGCCACGTTGCCGTTCGCGCGTTCTTGCTGCTCCCGGCGCGTGACGGTGATCGCGGGGCAGCCGACGTCGAGGCAGCGCGCGCAGCCGTTGCACTGCTCTTCGTGCACCGCGAGCGGCCGCCGGCGCTCGAAATCGCGCGACAGCACGCACGGCCGGGTCGTGACGATCACCGAGGGCTCCGGTGCCTTCATCTCGTCGCGCAGCACCTTGAAGAACGTCGGCAGCTCATAGGGGTCGACCACGCGAATGCGCTCCGGGCGCACGCCGAGCGCCGCCACCAGCTTGGCGAAATCGAGCCGCGGCGCCTCGGCCCCGTCGAGCCGGTGACCGGTGCCGGGGTTGTCCTGCCCGCCCGTCATCGCGGTGGCGCGATTGTCGAGCAGCAGCACGGTCACGTTGCCGCCCTGGTACGTGATGTTGGCGAGCGCGGACATGCCGGAATGCAGGAAGGTCGAATCGCCGATCACCGCGAGGACCGGCTTGCGCGCGGCATCGCCGTCGAAGGCCTTCGCCATGCCGTGCGCCACGCCGAGCGAGGCGCCCATCGAGATGATGCTGTCCATGGCGTTCCAGGGCTCGCCGCAGCCGAGCGTGTAGCAGCCGATGTCGCCGCAGATGATCGTGTCCTTGAGATGCCCGAGCCAGAAATACACGCCCATGTACGGGCAACCGGCGCATAGCGTGGGCGGGCGTGGGAACACGCGCTGCGCCCTGGGCATTGCCGCATCGTCCGTCGACGTGCGGCCCAGCAGCCGCGCGACCGCCTGCTCGATCAGCGGCGCGGTCATCTCGCCCTGCAAGGGCAGTACGTCCTTGCCGTGCACCGCGAGGCCCGCCGCCTTCAATTCGGTTTCCGCGATCGGTTCGCTCTCCTCCACCACGAGGATCCGCTCCGCGGCGGCAGCCAGCCGATGCGCGAGCGCGACCGGCAGCGGGTGCGAGAAGCCCAGCTTGAGCACCGGCGCCTGCGGAAACGCCTCGCGCACGGCGTGATAGGCCGGACCGGAGACGACGAACCCGACGGCGCGATCGGCCCCCGGCTCGAGCACGTTCCAGCGCGAGCTCGCCGTTTCCGCGGCCAGCGCCGCGTCGCGCTGCGCGCGCAGTTGCAGGCGCTTGCCGACATGATTCGGGGTGATGATCCAGCGCTGGACGTCACGCCGGTAGCCGTGCCGCGCCGGGTCCGGCGCCTCGCGCTCGCCCGTGCGCAACGTGCGCTTGACGTGCGAGACGCGCGTCGTCAGCCGCAGCAGGACCGGCACCTCGTGGCGCTCGGACAGCACGAACGCCTCACGCGTCATGGCGTAGGCCTCGGCGGCGTCGGCCGGCTCGAAAACCGGCAGGTGCACGAACCGCCCCCAGTAGCGCGAGTCCTGTTCGTTCTGCGAGGAGGAAAAGCCGATGTCGTCCGACACCGCGATCACCAGCCCGGCCTTGACCCCCACCAGACCCATCGTCATGAGCGAGTCCGCGGCGACGTTCAGGCCCACGTGCTTCAGCGCCGTGAGCGCGCGCCGCCCGGTCATCGAGGCGCCGAGCACCACTTCCAACGCCACCTTCTCGTTGGTCGACCACTCGGCGTACACGCCCGGCAGCCCGGCGAGCGCCTGCAGGATCTCGGTCGAGGGGGTTCCGGGATACGCGGCGGCGACTTCCACGCCAGCCTCCCAGGCGGCGCGCGCCACGGCCTCGTTGCCCGACAGGAAATCGCGCTTCGCCGGTGCGTCCAGCGCGGCTTGCAGCACAGCGCCCATGTCCACCTCCCGAAAGGCTCTCCCAGGGAGTCTATGCCTCGGAATCGGCAATAAAGTTGCGTTTCATGGCCTTTTTATGCAGACTCACGCAATATTATGCCAACCGTCAAGCGAAACGCGTCACTGGACCGCACCGATCGGCGCATCCTGCAGGAGTTGCAGGCCGACGGCCGGCTGACCAACCAGCAGCTTGCCGAGCGTGTCGCGCTTTCGCCTTCGCCCTGCCTGCGCCGCGTGCGCGCGCTGGAGCGCGCGGGCGTCATTCGCGGCTACGCGGCGCTGCTCGAGCCGCGGGCGGTGGGGCTCGAGCTCCTCGCCTACGTCACGGTGAAGCTGGAAAAGCGCGGCAAGATGCCGGTGGAGCAGTTCGCGCGTGCGGTGGAAAGCTGGCCCGAGGTCATTGCCTGCTTCTCCATGACCGGTGACATGGACTACCTGATGCGCGTGCAGGTCGAGGATTTGGAGCACTACTCGAGCTTCATCATGGACCGGCTCCTGAAGCAGCCCGGCGTGATCGACATCCGCACGAACTTCGTGCTCGAGCGCATCAAGGAAACCACCGCGCTGCCGCTGGCCCACCTCGCCTGAGGCGCGGCAGCGCTCAATGGCGCGCCAGGCTCGGGCGCAGCAGCATCGGGCCGTGCAGCGCGAGATAGACGACGAACGCGGCGCTCCACATGATTGCCGAGGCGGCGAGCGCCCATTCGCCAGGCTCGTGCACCGAATAAGCCAGCCGCAGCAGCGCCGCCCCCAGCACCAGCAGGAACGCCGCCTGCATCGGCCGCGACGCCTGCAGCGGCCGGCCGGTGTGGCGCAACGCCACACGCGTCATCAAGCCGATCTTCAGCATGCCGTACGCGCCGAGAGTGAAAGCATGGATCCAGGCGTCGCGAGGCACCCAGGGTATCCATTCGGCGAGCGCGCGCAGAATCAGCGCCGCGATGAGCCACGCGTAGCCGAGGTGGATGCACCAAAGCAGCGGCTCACCCGCCGTGCGCCAGCCGCGCCAGCGCGCGAAGCGCCAGGCGTGCACCGCCGCCGCGCCGAGCGCGGCGGCGACCATCCAGTCGCGCGGCGCGCCGAGCAGGTCGGCGCAGGCAAAGACCACCATGGCCAGCGCCGTGGCGTATTCGAGCGGCATCAGGATCGCCGCTGCGGGCTCGCCGCGTTGCTGCAGCCATCGCCGCGTGAACGCCGGAATGAACAAGCCTCCATACAGCGTGAACAGGAACGCAAGCGCGTGAACGCCGAGCATCAGCGCCCAGCCCGCCTCGGCCTCGGCGCCGCGGCCCAGCGCGACATGGAAAGCAATGTTCGCGCCGGCAAACGCGGCGAGCGGCGGCAGCGTCCACCAGAAGAGCTGCCGGCGCGCCGGGCCGATCGTCCAGTAGAGCATCACCGCCAGCACCGGCAGCAGCGCGCTGTCGAGGATCATCGCCACCGCAAGCGGGATCCATCCCGCGCCCTGCACCGCCAAGCGCCCGGCGAGCCAGAGTGCCGCGAGCAGCGCCAACGGCGGGCCGCGCAGCTCCGCCGCGCCGGACCAGCTCGGCAGCGCGGTCAGCAGCACACCGCAGACCAGCGCCGCGGCGAATCCGAACAGCATCTCGTGGGCGTGCCACAGAGAATTGCTGGAGTATGGCGGCCAGCCTAAGTACCTCGCCGCCAGCCACAGCGCGAGGGCGAGGGGTCCGTACACCGCCGCCGCCAGGAAGAACGGCCGAAAGCCGCTCGACCACACCGCGCCGGCGCTCAACCGGGTATCACTCCCGAAGCCGCGAGCGCGCGGCACTGTGCTTCGTCGAAGCCGGCCTCGCGCAGCACCGGGCGGGTGTGCTCCCCGTATTTCGGCGGAAAGCGGAACTCGCGCACCGCGCCCGCGCGGTCCACCGCCATCGGCGGCAAACGCACGCGCTTGCCGTCCGGCATTGCGGTGGCGGTGAAGCGCCCGCGCAGCGCCGCGAGCTCGCGCACCGCGGCCACGCCGTTGATGCGCGAATGCGGAATGCCCGCCGCGCGCAGGTCCGCCATGATCTCGTCGACGCCCAGCGCGGCGGTGAGCGCGGCGATGTCGCGCTGCAGGTTCTGCCGGTCTTGCGTGCGGCCCTCGTTGGTCTCACGCGCCTGGACGCCGAGCGCGGCAAAGCGCGGCAGCGCGGTGAGGCGCCGCCACTGCACGTCGCTGCCGATCGCCATGTAGAACAGGCCGTCGCGCGCCGGGTAGACGTTGGTCGGCACGAACTTGCGGTGCTCGTTGCCCGCGCGCGCGATCTCCCAGGGCTCGCAATCGAAGTCCACCAGCGGCAGCGTGGTGATCAACCAGGAGGCCGCCGCTTGCAGCATGGAGACGTGGATCTCGGCGCCGCGGCCGCTCTCGGCGCGCTCGGCGAGCGCGAGCATCACGTTCGCGTATACCTCGTCGCCCGCCTTCAGGTCGATCACCGGTACCCCGCAAAGCACCGGCGTGCCCTCCGGCTCGCCGGTCAGCTCGACGTAGCCGGCCATGGCCTGGATCACCGGGTCGTAGCCCGGAACCTCTGGATACTCGGGGCCCAGCGCCGAGATGCCCGCCCAGATGAGGTCGGGCTTGACCGCCGACAGCGTCGCGTAGTCGATGCCGAGCGGCACATAGCGCTCGGGCACGGTGTTGCAGCAGAACACGTCTGCATCGAGCGCGCGCACCAGGCGCTTGAGCACTGCGCGCCCCTCGGCGCTCTTCAGGTTGAGCGCGATCGCTTCCTTGCCGACGTTGGGCGCGACGAAGTAGCTGCGCCGGTCCTCGTCCGCCACGCGCTTGCCGATATAGCGGTTGGGGTCCCCCGGCAGTCCCCGGCCCGCGCCCAGGGCCTCGATGCGGATCACGCGCCAGCCGAGTTGCACGAAGCGCAGCGTGGCGTAGGGCATCGAGAGCGCCTGCTCGAGGCTGAGGACCGTGCGCTTCCTCAAGCCGCGGCGCTCCAGACCGGCGGCTTCGCCGCACCGTGCAGCGCCCGGTACACGTTCTCGGGCGTGAAGGGCAGCGCGGTGATGCGCGTTCCGGTGGCGTTGTAGATAGCGTTCGCCACCGCCGCGGCGATGCAGATCGCCGGCGCCTCGCCCACGCCTTTCGCGCCCTGCGGGCCCTCGCCGTCCATGGTCTCGACGAAGCTGACGTCCATTTCCGGGACTTCCGGCGCGGTGACCAGCTTGTAGTCGCGGAAGCTCGGGTTGCGCACCACGCCAGCCTCGACCATCAGGTTCTCGGTGAGGGCGTAGCCTTGCCCCATGACGATGCCGCCCTCGATCTGGCCCTCGATGCCGAGGCGGTTGAGCACGCGCCCGACA
>JAOUGZ010000472.1 GCA_029865405.1 Betaproteobacteria bacterium | reverse complement strand
CTCCAGTCCGTTGCGCGTCTCGTTGGTGAACTTGCAGAAGTTCACCTTCCAGGCGTGCGTGGACAGGCCGAGCATGTAGATGTTGGCGCCCGAGCAGAACATGCGGCTCTTGCCGCTGGTGAGGACCACCGTCTTCACCTCGGGGTGCTCGAAGCGGATGCGGTTCAGCGCATCGTGCAGCTCGATGTCGACGCCGAGGTCGTAGGAGTTGAGCTTCAGCTTGTAGCCGGGAGAGATGCCCTTGTCCTCGTCGATGTCGAGGGTGAGCGTGGCCACCGGGCCGTCGAACGCGAGCTTCCAGTGGTGATACGTGTCGGGCTGCGTCTCGAAGCTCACACGAACGGGCGGGGTGCCGGGGGCGTTCATGCGGTCTCCTTGGCGACGAGCGCCTTCAACTCGGCGAGGCTTTGCTTGGGCGTCCGGCCGGAGGTATTGAGCACGGCGTCGGCGCGCGCGTACAACCGGTCGCGATCGGCGAGCAGGTCGCGGATCTCTTCGAGCGCCGCCGGGGTGCCTTTGAACGGGCGCACGTCGCCCTGCGCCATGACGCGCGCCATGTGCTCCTCGGGCGTGGCCTTCAGCCAGATGCAGGTGCAGTGGTCGAGCAGCAGGCCGTAGGCGTCGGGATCGGTGACCAGGCTGCCGCCGGTGGCGATCACGGCGCGCGGCAGCTGCTTCAGCACCCGCGCCAGCGACTTTCTCTCGAAGCGGCGGAACGCCTCCTGGCCGTACATGGAGAATACTTCGGCGAGCGGTGCGCCCGCTTCCTTCTCCACTTCGCGGTCGAGCTCGATGAACGGCAACTGCAGCGCCTGCGCGAGCTTCGCCCCCAGCGTCGACTTGCCGGCGCCGCGCAGGCCGAGCAGTGCGATGCGCCCTGAATTTTCGATGTGGCTGTGCTCGCGCACCAGCAGCTCCACCGGCACCTGCATGGCGTGCGCGAGCTTGCGGAGCAGCAGCACCGAGATGTTGCCCTGGCCCGCCTCGAGCTGCGCCAGGTAGCGCTCGGAGACGCCCGAGGCGAGGGCGAGCTTCTTGCGCGTCATCGCTTGCTCGGCGCGCCAGGCGCGCACGCGCTCGCCGAGGCGCGCGAGGTACGCGGCTTCGGCCTGGTCATCGCGGTGCAGCGGGAGGGAGGGGGCACCCATCAGTATGCAATATAATGCTTTATCTTGGTAGAATCATGCATTATACTGTGCTGGGCATGAAAATCAACGTCCTCGTCGGCACCATGACTGGCACTGCGCAGATGTGCGCGCAGGAAATGGAGCTCGCCCTTGACGGTGACGACCTGCAGGTGGCCACGCACCTCATGGACAAGCTCGAGCCGTCGATCTTCGCCGACCGCGACGCCGTGTACCTCGTGTGCACCTCGACCTACGGGCAGGGCGACGTGCCGGACAACGCCAAGGCACTGTACGAAGCGCTCGGCGCGCAAAGGCCCGACCTCGCGGGGGTGCGCTACGGCGTATTTGGCCTGGGCGACCGCACCTACGCCGAAACATTCAATTTCGGCGGCAAGCGCTTCGACGAGCTGCTCGCGAGCCTCGGCGCCGAGCGCATCGGCGAGCGCTACATGCACGACGCCTCGGGCGGCACGCTACCCGAGGAGGTGGCGATCGAGTGGGCCGAGGCCTGGTTGCAGAAGGTGCGCGAAAGGCTCGCGCAGTCGGCCTAGAATAAAAAAGAACGAGGAGGGGCGTATGGAACTGTCACGGGCTGATCATTCGGCGTCGCCGCCGCGCATTGAGATCCCCCGCGCCTACAACGCGGCCTACGACCTGGTCGAGCGCAACCTCGCGGCCGGGCGCGGCGGCAAGGCCGCGTTCCACGACGACGCCGGCACGCTGACCTACGCGCGGCTCGCCGAGCGCGCGAACCGCTTCGGCGGCGGCCTGCTCGCCATGGGGCTGCGCATGGAGGATCGCGTCGTGCTCGCGATGCACGACACCAACGACTGGCCGGTGGCGTTTCTCGGCGCGATCCGCGCCGGCATCATCCCCGTCGCGGTGAACACACTGCTCACCACGAAGGACTACGAGTTCATGCTCGCGGACAGCCGCGCCAAGGCGCTGGTGGTGTCGGAAGCGCTGCTGCCGCAGTTCAAGCCGCTCGTGGAGAAGCTCCCGTTCCTCAAGCACGTCATCGTCGCAGGCGCCTCGTTCAACAAGGTGCTGGAGAAGGGCGCGCCGAAGCTCGACCCGGCGCCGACGACCCGCGACGATGCCTGCTTCTGGCTCTACTCCTCGGGCTCGACCGGCATGCCCAAGGGCACCGTGCACGCGCACTCGAGCATGATCGAGACGGCCGAGCTGTACGCGCGCGGCGTGCTCGGCATGAAGGAGTCCGACGTCGTGTTCTCGGCGGCGAAGCTGTTTTTCGCCTACGGCCTGGGCAATTCGCTGTCCTTCACGCTGGCGGCCGGGGCGACCTCGGTGCTGATGGCCGAGCGCCCGACGCCGGCCGCGGTGTTCAAGCGCCTCATCGAGAGAAAGCCGACGCTGTTCTACGGCGTGCCGACGCTCTACGCGGCGATGCTCGCCGATGCGGCTTTCCCAAGAAAGGACGCGCTTGCGCTGCGCATCTGCGTATCGGCGGGCGAGGCGCTGCCGCCGCAGATCGCGAAGAGCTTCAAGGAAAAGACCGGGCTCGACATCCTCGACGGCATCGGCTCGACCGAGATGCTGCACATCTTCCTCTCCAACCGCCCGGGCGACCTGCGTTACGGCACCACCGGCAAGGCGGTGCCCGGCTACGAGCTGCGGCTGGTGGACGAGGAGGGCAAGCCGGTGAAACAGGGCGAGCTCGGCGAGCTGGAGATCCGCGGGACGACCAGCGCCATGTATTACTGGAACAACCGCGCCAAGAGCCGCGCAACATTCGTCGGCGCGTGGACCAAGAGCGGCGACAAGTACACGCAGGACGCCGACGGCTTCTACGCCTACGGCGGGCGTACCGACGACATGCTCAAGGTATCGGGCATCTGGGTGTCGCCGGCGGAAGTCGAGGCTGCGCTGGTCGGACACCCGGCGGTGCTCGAGGCGGCGGTGGTCGGCAAGGAAGACGAGCAAAAGCTGGTGAAGCCCAAGGCCTACGTGGTGCTCAAGCCCGGGGCGAAGGCGAGCGAGGACGAGCTGAAGGCGCACGTGAAGGAAAAGCTCGCGCCGTACAAGTATCCGCGATGGATCGAGTTCGCGGCCGAGCTGCCGAAGACGGCGACCGGAAAGATCCAGCGCTTCAAGCTG
>JAOUGZ010000471.1 GCA_029865405.1 Betaproteobacteria bacterium | reverse complement strand
TCTGGCCGCAGGTCCTGCCCGCCTTCGCCGGCGTGTGCGTGTTCCGCTGGGACATCAACATCCGCGAGTCGACCGTGCTCGGGCTGGTGGGCGCGGGCGGCATCGGCCTGAACCTGCAGGCCTCGCTAAACGTGCTGGCCTGGCCGCAGGTGACCCTGATTTTCCTCGTCATCCTCGCCTCGGTGGTGGCGAGCGAGTGGGTGTCGGCGCGCGTGCGGCACGCCTTTATCTAGGCTGTCCCAGGAAACGGCGCCGCGCGCAATTGGGAAACAAACGCCTGCGCGTTCTCCTCAGTGGTTCTGCAGCAGGCTGCCCCAGCCGGCGACGCGGTCGGCGACGCCGTTGGTGCGTAGCGCGTGCCAGTAGATGCAGGCGTTGATGGCGAGCACGGGCTTGGCGCGCTCGGCCTCCATTTGCGCCGCGAGCCGCCCCATGGCGAGGTTGGTACCGACCTGGATCACCGCGTCGACGTCGTCGCCGTCGAGCGCCTCTGCAGCAGCGCGCAGCGTGTCCGCGGCGACATGCGCGATCTGCACCGGCGAGGCGCACTGCAGCCCGCGGATGCGCACCACCTCGTAGCCCGATTCCTCGAAGAACGCCCGCACGTTGCGGTCGCCGACGGGAAAGTAGGGCGTGAGCACGGCGATGCGCTTCACGCCGAGCGCGGCGAACGCGGCGTCGCAGGCCTGCGCGCCCATCGTCACGCCCAGGCCGGTGTGCTGCTCGAGCTCGCGCTGCAGCTTGCGGCTCGCCGCGAGCCCGCCCCAGAAGGTCTCCACCGAGATGCCGAGCACGACGTGATCGGGCTCGCAGCTCATCGCACTGTCCACCGCCTCGAGCTGTGCCGCGGCGATGCGCTCGACCAGCAGACGGAAGTCTTCGTCGCTGGCGAGCGGCATGTTCGGGATGCGGATGCGGCTGATGTGGTTGGTGACGCCCTCGGGACGCATGGCGTCGAACTCCGGTTGCACCACCGTGTTGGTGGAAGGCACGAGCACCGCGAGCTTGCGGCGCCAGCCGAGCGCATCCGCCATCTACGAGCGCGCGACCAGCGCCACGCCGACCATGATCACCGCGATGCCGGCGATGCGCTGCAGGCTCAGCGTCTCGCCCAGCAGCCACCACGCGAGCAGCGCGTTCAGCGCGAAGCCGAGCGAAATCGTCGGATACACGGCGCTCAGGTCGGCGCGCGACAGCGCCATGATCCAGACGACGAGCGACAGCGCGTAGCAGCCGGTGCCACCGAGGATGCGCGGGTCGGTGGCGATCTGCCAGCCCACGGGCAGCGCGTTTTCCCAGGCGAACTCGAACCGGCCCACGGCATTGGTGCCCGCCTTGAGCAGCACCTGCGCGGCGGCGCCGAGCAGGATGGCGACCAGCGCCAGGCCGAAGCTGACGGCGTTCACGCGAACAGCAGCGCGGCCGCCACGGCGCGCTCCTCGGCGGCGAGGATGTTGTAAGTGCGGCACGCCGCCTGCAGGTCCATTACTTCCAGGCCGATGCCCGCGCGGGCAAGCGGCGCGGCGAGCGCCGCCGGCGGAAAGCGCAGCCGCGCGCCCGTGCCGAGCAGCACGACCTCGGGTCCGAGCTCGATGATGCGCTCGAAGTCCGCTTCGGCAAGCGCGGCGAAGGACGCCACCGGCCACTCGACGATGCGCTCGGGCAGCACGATGACGCTCGATTCACGGCGCACGCCGTTCAGCATCACGTAACCCTCGCCGTAGCCGGTGAAGGCGTTGGCGCGCGACGGGGCTGAGGCGTTGAGTTTCACTGCTAGAATTCTACAATGCGTGAGTTTTCAAGGATCAAGCGGCTGCCGCCGTACGTCTTCAACATCACCAACGAGTTGAAGATGGCCGCGCGCCGGCGCGGCGAGGACGTGATCGACCTGTCGATGGGCAATCCCGACGGGCCGACGCCGCAGCACATCGTCGACAAGCTGGTGGAGGCGGCGCAGCGCCAGGATACGCACGGCTATTCGGTGTCCAAGGGCATCCCGCGCCTGAGGAAGGCGATCTGCGACTGGTACAAGCGCCGCTACGCGATCGAGCTCGATCCGGAGTCGGAGGCGATCGTCACCATCGGCTCCAAGGAGGGCCTCGCCCACCTGATGCTGGCGACCCTGGAGCGCGGCGACACTGTGCTGGTGCCCAATCCGTCCTACCCGATCCACATCTACGGCGCGATCATCGCCGGCGCCGACATCCGCTCGGTGCGCATGACGCCGGGCGTGGACTTCATCGCCGAAGTGGAGCGCGCCATCGGCGAGCTGTTCCCGAAGCCCAAGATGCTGATCCTCGGCTTTCCGTCGAACCCGACGGCGAAGTGCGTGGAGCTCGAGTTCTTCGAGCGCGTCGTCGCGCTGGCGCGCGAGCACGACATGATGGTGGTGCACGACCTCGCCTACGCGGACATCGTGTTCGACGGCTGGAAAGCGCCGTCGATCATGCAGGTGCCCGGCGCGCGCGACGTGGCGGTGGAGTTCTTCACCATGTCGAAGAGCTACAACATGGCGGGCTGGCGCATCGGCTTCATGGTCGGCAACAAGGACCTGGTGCACGCGCTGGCGCGCATCAAGAGCTATCACGACTACGGCTCGTTCACGCCCATCCAGGTCGCCTCGATCGTCGCGCTGGACGGCCCGCAGGACTGCGTCGAGGATATCCGCCAGACCTACCAGCGGCGCCGCGATGTCATGGTGAAGGGGCTGCACGACATCGGCTGGCGCGTGGAGAACCCGAAAGCCTCGATGTACGTCTGGGCGAAGATCCCCGACTACTACGCGGCGATGGGCTCGATCGAGTTCACCAAGCGGCTGCTCGAGCAGGCAAAGATCGCGGTGGCGCCGGGGATCGGCTTTGGCGACCACGGCGACGACCACGTGAGAATCGCCCTCATCGAGAACGAGCCGCGCCTGCGCCAGGCGCTGCGCGGGGTGAAGGAGATGTTCCGCAAGGACGGCCTGCTGCGCGGCGCCGCATGAAGCCCGCGCGATGAAACCCATCCACGCAGGGCTCTTGGGCATCGGCACGGTCGGCAGCGGCACCTGGGACGTGCTCCTGCGCAACGCCGGCGAGATCCGCCGGCGCGCGGGCCGCGCCATCCGCATCGCGCGCGTCGCCGACAAGGATCAGAAGAAGGCGCGCAGGCTCGTCGGCGGCAAGGCCGAGGTCACCGGCAACGCCTGGGACGTGGTGCGCGATCCGGACATCCAGATCATCATCGAGCTGATCGGCGGCACCGGCATCGC
>JAOUGZ010000470.1 GCA_029865405.1 Betaproteobacteria bacterium | reverse complement strand
CGAGCCCCGTCAGCAGGCCGCTGGCGGCGACGTTAAGGTAGATCTCGACCGGCAAGGGCGGACCCGCGGCCGCCCGCGATCAGCGCTTGTCGTAAGGCGTCATCGGCAGCTGCGGCTGCGCGTCGGCTGCATCCTTGGGCGCCACCGTGACGAGCTTGCCGCCGCGGTTCTGGATCGCCGAGTTCTTCAGCTTGTCGTTCTGCCCCTTGGCGTTGAACTGGATGCCGGGCCCCGGGCTGACGTTGTTCGTGATATTGGTGGCGCGGATGGCGTCGGCGAGCGCCTTCGGATCCGCGCTGCCCGCGCGCTTGTAGGCGTCGGCGGCGACCAGCAGCGCCTCGAACGTGTACACATGGTTGGTGTTCAGGCTGATGTCCGGGTAGGCCTTCTGGTGCGCCGCCTGCAGCTGCCGGGTGAGCTGCTTGTTCGGGTCGTACCAGGGCACGAAGCTGATCGGGCCGTCGCCCATCTTGCCGAGCGTCTTCAGGTACTGGTCCTCGTACCAGCCCGGGCCCATGCTGAGAACCGCTCTCGGGCTCCAGCGCTGCTTCACCAGCTCGCGCGTGATGAGGATCGCGTCGTTCAGGCGGCTGACCATGACCAGCGCCTCGGCGCCGGTGGCCTTGGCCTTGGCGATCTCGACCGAGAGGTCGCGCGCCGCCGGGTCATAGGCGATGGTCTCCGCCACCTTGTAGGGAATCGCCGGGAACTTCTGCATCACGCCGAAGAAGCCCTTCTGCATGGCCGCGCCGAAGGTGTCGTTCACGTGCATGAACGCCACTGACTTCGGCGACACGCCGGTGGCCGCGAACACCTCGAGCTGGTTGGCGAACGCATCGCCGAGGATCATCGGCGCCGTCGGGAAGTTGCGGAACACGAACTTGTAGCCCTGCTCGGTGATCGGCGGCGCGGCGGCGATGTTGATGACCAGCGGGATGCCGCGCTGCTCGGCGACCTGCGCGATCGCCGTGGTCTGGCCGGAATCGAAGGCGCCCACCAGAAGCTGCGCGCCTTCGCCGATCAGGCGCTCGGCGCGCGAGCGCGCGACGTCGACGTTCGACTCGGTGTCGCCGTTCATGATGTCGAGCGCCGGGAGCCCCAGGTCGCGCAGCAGACCCCCGGCAACCTCGATGACGCGGTGGCAGTCCTGGCCGATGCCCGCCTGCACGCCGGAGCGCGGCAGCAGCACGCCGACTTTCAGCTTCGCGGACTGGGCGCGGACGATGTTGAACGGCGCGAGCGAGCCGAGCGTGGCGGCGGCCAGCGTCTGGTTGAACTTGCGGCGATCGAAGGACATGGCGTCTCCTGGTGGGCTTTGGCTCGAATGCGGATATCCGATAATACCGTGTGGGACAATCGCCGCAATGACGCGTGAGACGGCGTTCCGCCGGGTGGTGCTCGGGCCGGCGCGTGTCGAGGTGCGGCGAGACGCCGGCGGCGGCTACCGCCTGCGCTCGCCCGCGCCGCTCGGCGCCTATCCGGCGAAGCTCACCGAGCGCCTGCTGCGCTGGGCGCGGGAATTCCCCGAGCGCACTTTCGTCGCGAAGCGGGTGAAGGGCGGCGACTGGCGGCGCATCGGCTACCGCGAGGCGCTCGATGCAGCGCGGCGCCTGGGCCAGGGCCTGCTCGAGCGGGGCCTGAGCGCCGACCGGCCGCTGATGATCCTTTCCGAGAACGACCTCGAGCACGCCGTGCTCGCGCTTGCGGCGTTGCACGTGGGGGTGCCCTTCGTCCCGCTGTCACCGGCGTATTCGCTCGTGTCGCAGGACTACGGCAAGCTGCGCCACGCGGTGCAGCTGATGACGCCGGGCCTGGTGTTCGCCGCCGATCGCCGGTACGACAAGGCGATCGCGGCTGCGGTGCCGAAGGACACGGAGGTATCGATCGGCATCGAGGGCCTGCTGCGCGAGCCCACCGCGACGGTCGATGCCGCGCATGCCGCGATCAAGCCCGCGTCGATCAGCAAGTTCCTGCTCACCTCGGGCTCCACCGGCCTGCCGAAGGCGGTGATCCACACGCAGCAGATGCTGGCGAGCAACCAGCAGATGATCGTCGATTGCATGCCGTTTCTCGCCGAGGAGCCGCCGGTGCTGGTCGACTGGCTGCCGTGGAACCACACCTTCGGCGGCAGCCACAACTACGGCCTCGCGCTCTACAACGGCGGCACCCTTTACATTGACGAGGGCCGGCCGGTGCCGAGGCTGATCGACGAGACGCTGCGCAACCTGCGCGAGATCGCGCCGACGGTGTACTTCAACGTGCCGCGCGGCTTCGAGGAAATCGCGCGCGCGCTCGAAGCGGACGCGGCGCTCGCGCGCACGTTCTTCAGCCGCGTGCGCATGCTGTTCTACGCCGCGGCGAGCCTCTCCCAGCCGATCTGGGATGCGCTGCACCGGCTCGCCGAGAAGACCGTCGGCGAGCGCATTCTCATGATCACGGGCCTCGGCATGACCGAGACCGCCCCATTCGCCATCTGCGCCAACTGGGAAGCGGGTCGCTCGGGCGGCATCGGCCACCCGGCGCCCGGCACGGAGGTGCGCCTTGCGCCGGTGGCGGGCAAGCTCGAGGTGCGCTACAAGGGGCCGAACGTGACGCCGGGCTACTGGCGCCAGGAGGAACTGACGCGCGCCTCGTTCGACGACGAGGACTTCTTCAGGAGTGGCGACGCGGCGCGCTTCATCGACGCGGCCGACGCGCAGAAGGGGCTGGCCTTCGACGGCCGCATCGCCGAGGACTTCAAGCTCGATTCCGGCACCTGGGTGAGCGTGGGGCCCTTGCGCGCGCAGGTCATCGCCGCGGGGGATCCCTGGGTGCAGGACGCGGTGATCGCCGGCCACGACCGGCGCGAGGTCTGCGCGCTCGTCGTGCCGCGGCCCGGGACGCAGGCGCCGGATCTGCAAGGGCTGCTCGATGCGCTCGCCGCGCGCAGCACTGGCGGCTCCACGCGCATCGCGCGGGCGATCCTGCTCGCGGGCCCGCTGTCCATCGACGCGGGCGAGATCACCGACAAGGGCTCGATCAACCAGCGCGCGGTGCTCGAGTGCCGCGCCGATCTGGTAGAACTGCTGTACACGGAGCCCTACGCCCCCCACGTGCTGAGCGCCAGGACATGAACATCGACGATTTCATCGCCATCGACGTGCACACCCACGCCTGGAAATCCGCGCTGCGGGTCGGCGACACGCCGACCGAGTCGCAGCAGGCGATGGGCAACTATTTCCGCTACACGCCGCAGCACCAGACGGTGCCCGAGAT
>JAOUGZ010000469.1 GCA_029865405.1 Betaproteobacteria bacterium | reverse complement strand
TGCGGCTTCGGGCTCTTGCTGAACATATTCGCTCCTTCCTGCCTTATCCCGGCGACGCGGTCTGCGCGGCCTTGATCTGGTCCGACCCCGCCTCGAACACCCGGACCTGAACGCTTTCCACTTTGGCCTTCGGATCCACGCGGAAGATACCTTCGACGCGGTGGAAGTGCCTGAAAGTCAAGCGGAAAGCCGTGGCGCTGGGGTCTCCCGCTTCAGGGAAGGTCATCATAGCATTTTTGCCCCCCTCCGTCAGGGTGACCACCAGCTCGAGCCGGCCCTGGAAATCGCGATCGCGCCGCGTGCCCGGCGCAAGGAGCAGCAACAGCCGGTAACGGTACTCGCCGGGCAGCACGTCGGGAACCACCTTGAAGCGGTTCACCGACAGGGGGTTCGCGACGCGCGACTCCGCGGACAGCATGCTCTCGAAGATCGCCAGCTCCTCGCGCAGCCGCGACGTCTCCTGCTCGAGGCCGCGGATCTGCTGCGCGAGCTTGAGCTGCGCGGTGCGCTCGATGGACAGCCGGCTGTCGGCGGCATTCGCCACCGCGCGCAGACGCTCCAGCTCGCTGCGCGTCGCCTCGAGATCGCGGCGCGCGCCGGCGAGCTCCTGCTCGACCTCGCTGCGATCGAATCCGGCGAAGCGCCGGCCCGCGTCGTACATCCAGGCGGCGAGCGCGGCCGAGCACGCCAGCACGACGATCAAGCCGAGCCAGCGCAGGTACCACGCCACCTCCGAGCGCACGGCGACGCGCGGCGCGGCGATGCCGAAGCGCCGGCGCAGTTTCAGGAATCTTCTGGTGATCGGCACGTATCGATGATGCATCCGCCCCGCGCAAAAAACAAAAGGCCGCCCGGTGGCGGCCTCATGCGCATCCGACCGCGGCGCGGTCTCTCAGCGCTTGGAGAACTGCTTGCGCCGGCGCGCCTTGTGGAAGCCGACTTTCTTGCGCTCGACCTCGCGCGCGTCGCGCGTCACCAGCCCGGCCGCGCTGAGCGCGGGCTTGAGGCCCGCGTCGTACTCGATCAGCGCGCGCGAAATGCCGTGGCGCACGGCGCCCGCCTGGCCGTTCTCGCCGCCGCCGTACACGTTGACCTTGATGTCGAAGGTCGACGCGTTCTTGGTCACTTCGAGCGGCTGGCGCACGATCATGCGCCCCGTCTCGCGGCCGAAGAACTCGTCCACCGGCTTGCCGTTGACGATGATCTGCCCCTTGCCGGGCTTGAGAAATACCCGGGCGACCGAACTCTTGCGCCGCCCCGTGCCGTAGTAGTAATCGCCGACCATTGTTCGTGTCCTCAGATCTCGAGCGCTGCGGGCTGCTGCGCGGCGTGCGGGTGCGTCGACGCGCCATAGACTTTCAGTTTCTTCAGCATGGCGTAGCCGAGCGGACCCTTGGGCAACATGCCCTTCACCGCCTGCTCGAGCGCCCGCCCGGGGTGGCGCGCCTGCAGCTTGGCAAAACTCGTTTCGCGAATGCCGCCCGGGTGGCCCGTATGGCGGTAGTACTTCTTGTCCTGCATCTTGCGGCCGGTGACGCGGATCTTCGCGGCGTTGACGACCACGATGTAATCGCCCGTGTCGACGTGCGGCGTGTACTCGGCCTTGTGCTTGCCGCGCAGGCGCGACGCGATCTGCGATGCGAGGCGGCCGAGCACCTTGCCGTCGGCGTTCACCAGATACCATCCATGCACGACGTCCTGGGATTTTGCTGCGAAGGTCTTCATGACGAGGCCAAGCGAGAAAAGGCGCGGATTCTATGGGACCCCGGCCTCAGCGTCAAACCCTTGTTGCGACAAAAAAAAGCGCAACCCGGAGGTTGCGCTGAATCCACCAAAGGAGGAGGGTGGAGGAGACAAATCGCAAAGGCGCGAGGAGGAGGAAGCGCGCCCGCGACGGAACGCATTATCGCGCGGTGATTGGTGCAGTGCAATATCATTTACTGATGGCCAGATCATTGTTTCGCAGGTTCGAATAAAGCTTATCTTGATATCGTTGCTGCGTTGCACAATGCTCTGATTATTGGGGAGGTTTTGACCTCATGGAATGCACGATTCGTTGGTCCGGCGAAGGCATGTCGTTCATCGCCGAAACCGGCAGCAACCACATCCTGGCGATGGACGGGGCGCCCGAGGGCGGCGGCCGCAATCTCGCGCCGCGCCCGATGGAGACCGTCCTCGCGGGCACCGGCGGATGCACGGCCTATGACGTGGTCGTGATCCTGAAGAAGAGCGGCCAGGACGTCACCGGCTGCGAGGTGCGCCTCGAGGCGGAACGCGCGCCCACCGACCCCAAGGTGTTCACGCGCATCCATACGCACTTCCGGGTGCGTGGGCGCAACCTGAAGCGCAACGTCGTGGAGCAGGCGATCCGCCTGTCGCACGAGAAGTACTGCTCGGCCACCGCCATGCTGGCGAAGACCGCCGAAATCACGCGCGACTTCGAGATCGCGGAGGGCTAGAGGCGGTAGGCGATCGTGGTCATGACTTTCCCCATGGCCCGCATCGCGCGCCGCGCCGGCGCCGGCAGTTCGGCGGCGCCCAGCGCGACCGCCGTCTCCCGGTGGCGCGCCTCATCGTCGCGCATGCCCGCTACGACGGCGCGCGTGGGCGCGTCCTCCGGCGCGAGCTTGTCGAGGTGGCCGGTCAGGTGCGCCTCCACCTGGCGCTCGGTCTCGGCGAGGAACGCGAGATTCCAGCGGTCGCCGAGCAAGCCCGCGCCGACCCCCATCGCCAGCGCGCCGGCGTACCAGAGCGGGTTGAGCAGGCTCGGCCGCCCGCCGAGCGCGCGGATCCGGTCCATGCTCCAGGCGAGGTGATCGCCCTCCTCGCGCGCCGCACGCTCCAGCGATGCGCGGGTGTGGTCGTTGCGTGCGGTCAGCGCCTGACCCTGATAGAGCGCCTGCGCGCAGACCTCGCCGACGTGATTCACGCGCATCAGCGCGGCCGAATGCTGCCGGGCGGCGGCGTCCAGATCCGCTTCGGCGAGATCGCGCGCGGGCGATGGGCGCTCGGCATGGTGCGCGCCGGCCACGGTGCGCAGCGCACGGTCGAACTCGACGATGGCGCGATCAAGGACGTCTTCCAGTGCGAGCGGCTTCATGGGTTCTCCGGTCCGGGCATGTAGAGGACGCGCCCGCCGTTCTTGCGCACCAGCTGCTCGGCGCGCTCGCAGGTCATCGGCGCGGGCTGCTTGTCCGCACTCAGGCGCTCGTACCAGGGCCGGCAATAGCCCGGTGGCGGCAGTTGCTCCGGCGCAATGC
>JAOUGZ010000468.1 GCA_029865405.1 Betaproteobacteria bacterium | reverse complement strand
GGCGCACGCTGTCGCGGCCGAACAGCGTGGCGAAGTCGACGCCGAGGAACGCAACGCTGGCGAGCGCAGCGAGCGCGAGCGCGCCGAGCACCGCCCAGGGCCGCCAGACAAATGCGCCCGGCGTCACGTCAGCACCTTGCGCAGCAGCGCGCTGATGCCGTCGGCGAGCATCACCAGCGCGAAGAATGCGATCAGCATGGTGGCGACCTCGCCCCCTGCCAGCATGCGCATTGACAATTCCATCTGCTGGCCGAGGCCACCCGCGCCGACGAAGCCCATGACGACCGAGGCGCGAATCGCGCACTCCCAGCGGTACACCGTGTACGAGACGAGCTCGGGCAGTGAAACCGGCAAGATGCCGTAGAAGAAGGCGTGCAGCCGGCCGCCGCCGGCTTCCATTACGGCGCGCGCCGGGCGCGTGTCGCCCGCCTCGTAGATCTCGAAATACACCTTGCCCAGCATGCCCGCGTAGTTGATGGCGATCGCCAGGATGCCGGCCGCCGGCCCGAGGCCCACGGCGCGCACGAACAGCAGCGCCCAGACGATCTCGGGAATCGATCGCATCACCACTAGCAGCAGGCGCAGGGGAACGCGCACAAAGCGCCACAGCCAGGCGCGCGGCGCGGGCCCGATGCGCGAGACCGAAAGGCTTTCCGAAACCGCGAGCGACAGCGGCACGGCCAGTGCAACGGCGAGCGCCATCCCGGCGGTCGCCAGCGCGAGCGTTTCCAGTGCGGAGCGCAGCACCAGCCCGAGGAAGTCCGCGCCCAGCGCCGGGGGAAAGAAGGTCCCCAGAAAGCGCCCCATGACCTGCAGGTTGCCCGGCTCGAAGAGCTTGCGCAGGTCGAACTCGGTCAGCGCGAGCGCGGGCCACAGCAGCACCAGCAGCACGGCGGTAAGCGCAATGCGCGCCGGCAGCGCCGGATCGCGCGGCGCCAGCGCGGTGGCGCCTACCGGCACAAGGGCTGGGCGCCGCGCCGCGCCGTGCGCGACAGCGGTTCAGGATGCGCGAGCGGCGCACTGCCCTGGACCGGGAGGGTCTGCGATTCCGTGGCGTAGAGATCGTGCAGCATGGCGTCGGTGATGCGCACCGGCGGGCTGTCGAAGACCACGGCGCCTTCGCGCAGCCCGACGATGCGCGGGAACCACTTCAGCGCGAGGTCCACCGCGTGCAGGCTCGCCACCAGCGTCACCGCGCGCGACTGCGCCTCGCGCTGCAGCTCCGCCACGGTCTGATCGGCAAGCTGCGGATCGAGCGACGATACCGGCTCGTCGGCAAGGATCAGGTCGGGCCTCTGGTACAGCACGCGCGCCACGCCGACGCGCTGCAACTGGCCGCCGGAGAGGCGGTCGCAGCGGTCGAACAGGCGCTCGGCCAGATCGAGGCGCGCCAGCGCCGCGCGCGCGCCCAAGATGTCCGCCGGATAAGCGAGTGAGGCGAGGCCGCGCCACAGACCCCAGGTCCCCAGGCGCCCGGCGAGAACGGCGGTGACCAGGCGCTGGCGCGGCGGCAGGGGCGCCGCCTGGTGGATCAGGCCGATGCGGGTGCGCAACTGGCGCAGCGCCGCGGCCGGCAAGGCCCAGGGATCGACGTCGGCAATGGCGAGCGCGCCCGCGCTGGGGCGCAGTCCCAGGCCCAGTACGCGCAGCAGGCTCGTCTTCCCGGCGCCCGAGGGCCCGATGATCGCCACGCGCTCGCCGCGCGCCACTTCGAGCGAGACGCCGGCGAGCGCCCGCTGCCCCCCCGGCAGCGTCAGGTGCAGCGCGTCGACGGCGAGCTTCACGCGCCGCCCGCGCCTACTTCAGCAGCCCCGCCGAGCGCGCGGCCTCTTCGATGCCCTTGTAGTTCTCGGGCTTGGTGGCGACGAAGCGCGTTGCCCGCTGCAGGTCGAGGATCTCCTTGTGCGCCGGATTCTTCGGGTCGAGATCCAGGAACGCCGCGGTGAGCTTCTTCACCAGCGCCGGGTCGAGGCCGCCGCGCACCGTCCAGTTGTAGTCGTAGTACGGCGGCGTCGTCTGCAGGATGCGCACGGCCTTGGCGTTGGCGTCGCCCTTCTCGATCAGCTTGTCGTACACCGAAGCATTGAGCGCGCCCGCTTCGGCGCGCCCCGAGGCGACGAACGCGACGGCCGCGTCGTGCGCGCCCGAGAACGCGAGGCGCGTAAAGTCCTTGTCCGGATTGATGCCCGCCTTGAGCAGGAAGAAGCGCGGCATCAAGTGCCCCGAGGTCGAGGCCGGCGAGCCGAAGGCAAAGGTCTTGCCCTTCAGATCCTGCAGCGTCTTGGCCTTGCTGTTCGCCGGCACGATGTAGTAGCTGGTGAATTTCTCGTCCTCTACGCGCTGCGCGATCGGGATCGCGTCGCCCGTGCGAATGCGCGCCTGCACGAAAGTGAAGCCGCCGAGCCAGGCGAGGTCGATGCGCTTGCCGGCAAGGCCTTCGACCACCGCCGGGTAGTCGTTGACCGGGGTCCAGTCGACCTTCATGCCGGTTTGCTTTTCGAGGTAGGCGCCGAGCGGCTTGAATTTGCGCAGGAGCTCGGTGGGCGCCTCGTCCGGGATCGCGGACACTTTCAGGGCTTGCCCCTGGGCGGGGCTCGCCAGGACGAGGAACAGCAGGGAATACGATAGGTGGCCCAAGCGCATCAGGGTCCCCTCTTGAAATGGGTGTAGGTGGTGAAAACGATCATCGATTTCCCCCTCCGGGCACAGTCGTGCGCCCGTGGCGATACCTTACACCAGGATCGGCGTCAGCCGTTCAGTCCGGCCAGCACGCGCAGGTGCTGCACCACGCTCCGGCCGAGGGCCGGTAGCGCGTACCCGCCTTCCAGCATCGACACCATGCGCCCCTGCGCATGGCGATCGGCCACCGCCTTGACCTGCTGCGTCACCCAGCCGTAATCCGCGTCCGCAAGGCGCAGCATGGCCATGTCATCTTCTTCATGCGCGTCGAATCCTGCGGAAAACATCACCAGCTGCGGCCGGTACCGCTCGAGCGCCGGCAACCATGCATCGCTGACCGCTGCGCGAAACTGTCTCGACCCGGCCCCCGCGGGCAGCGGCACGTTGACCATGTTGGGCGCCGGGTCTTCGGTGCCGCTGTACGGATAGAACGGGTGCTGAAAGATCGACGCCATCATCACGCGCGCATCGTTGGCGAAGATGTCCTCGGTGCCGTTGCCATGATGCACGTCGAAATCGATGATGGCGACGCGCTCCAGCCCGTGCGCCTCGAGCGCGTGGTGTGCGGCGACGGCGACGTTGT
>JAOUGZ010000036.1 GCA_029865405.1 Betaproteobacteria bacterium | reverse complement strand
CGCTCCATCAACCTGTCGGTGAAGGCCAAGGACATGGCGGACGAGACCGACGCCATGAAGCAGATGCGCACTGAGAACCAGGCGAGCGCCGCGGGCTCGACCAACCTCGGGGCGCTGCTGCGGGCCAAGCTCGACAAGGGCAGTTCCACCCCGCAGGAATAGGCGGGCCGGACCGAGAACGCAGGGGGAAACGGTCGCCATGACCAAGTCCGAACTGATCGCCCGGCTGGCGCAGCGCTATCCGCAGCTGGTGGCCAAGGACGCAGAGTACGCGGTGAAGATGATCCTCGATGCGATGACGCAGGCGCTGCTGTCCGGTCACCGCATCGAGATCCGCGGCTTCGGCAGCTTCGGGCTCAACTACCGCCCGCCGCGCGTCGGGCGCAATCCGAAGTCGGGCGAGAAGGTGCACGTACCGGAGAAGTACGTGCCGCACTTCAAGGCCGGCAAGGAGCTGCGCGAGCGCGTCGATTCCGCCGTCGAGGCCGCCGCCCAGCAGGCGCAGGCCACGCGGTAACGCCGGGGCGCGGCCCCGGGCCCTTCCACCATGCGCTTCCTCACCTGGACGATCCGCATCGCGCTGTTCATCCTGCTCCTCGCTTTCGCGGCGCGGAACACGGAGACTGCCACGCTGCGGTTCTATTTCGATCTCGCCTGGCAGGCGCCGCTCATCGTGCTGTTGCTCGCCTTCTTTGCCGCCGGCGCGGTCCTCGGCCTGCTGGCGGCGCTCGGCGCCGTGCTGCGCCAGCGGCGCGAGGCCGCGCGGCTGCGCCGCGAGCTGCGCGCCGCCGGGGTGCGCCTGGAGGAGGCGCAGACGCTGCCGCCGCCGCCAGCGGAGGGCTGATGGAGTTCGAGTACTGGTGGCTGCTCGCGCTGCCACTGTTCTTTGGACTGGGCTGGCTCGCGGCGCGCATCGACATCCGGCACCTGGTCTCCGAGTCGCGCGCGCTGCCGCGCTCGTACTTCAAGGGCCTGAACTTCCTGCTCAACGAGCAGCCCGACAAGGCGATCGAGTCGTTCATCGAGGTGGTGAAGGTCGATCCCGAGACCGTCGAGCTGCATTTTGCGCTGGGGAGCCTGTTCCGGCGCCGCGGCGAGTACGACCGCGCCATCCGCATGCACCAGAACCTGGTCGAGCGCCCGGACCTCGCCGCCGAGCAGAAGCTCGCCGCGGCGTTCGAGCTGGCGCAGGACTATCTGAAGGCGGGGATCCTCGATCGCGCCGAGGAGCTGTTCGCGCGGCTGGAGACGGGGGCGCACGCCACCGAGGCGCGGCGCTACCTCCTGGAGATCTTCCAGCAGGAAAAGGACTGGGCGCGGGCCATCGACATGGCCGGGCGCCTGCAGGACGAATCGGGCGAGTCGCGCGCGCGGGAGATCTCGCAGTTCCTGTGCGAGCGGGCGGCGAGCGACGCGACGCACTCGCGCCCGCAGGAGGCGCGCGCGCACCTGGAGGCGGCGCTGGAAGCGAACCGCAAGTCGGTGCGCGCGAGCATCGCGCTCGGCGACCTGGAGCGCGCCGCCGGCAACCTGGAGCGCGCCATCGAGCACTGGCAGCGCGTCGAATCGCAGAATCCCGCCTATCTCGCGCTGGTCGCGCCGCGGCTGCTCGACGCCTACCGCCAGGTCGCGCGGCTCGAGACCGGCCTGACGCTGCTCGGCGGCTACCTGGAGCGCTACCCGTCGCTCGACCTGCTCGACACAGTGTTCCAGACCACGCTCGAGGCGAAGGGCGCGGAAGCCGCCTACAAGCTGGTGCGCGACGAGCTCAGGCGCAACCCGACGCTGCTCGGCCTGGATCGGCTGCTGGAGGCGCAGATCGTGGCCGACACGCATCCCGAGCGGCGGCGCGACCTCGAGCTGATCCGCAATCTCGTGCACAGCCACACGCGGCGCCTCGCGCGCTACCGCTGCGAGCAATGCGGCTTCAAGGCGCGCCAGTTCCACTGGCACTGCCCGGCCTGCGGCGGCTGGGAGAGCTACCCGCCACGCCGTACGGAGGAGTTTGACCTGTCGCCATGAACGTCACCGTTATCGGTACCGGATACGTCGGCCTGGTGGCCGGCGCCTGTCTTGCGGACGCGGGCAACCGCGTGTTGTGCCTGGACGTGGACGCGGCCAAGGTCGCGCAGCTGAACGCCGGCGGCATACCCATCTTCGAGCCGGGTCTGGAGCCGATCGTGAAACGCAATCGCGAAGCCGGACGGCTCGCTTTCACCACCGACGTACGCGCGAGCGTGGCGCATGGCGAGCTGCAGTTCATCGCCGTGGGCACGCCGCCCGACGAGGACGGGTCGGCGGACCTGCGCCACGTGCTCGACGCGGCGCGCGCCATTGGCCGGCACCTGGACGGGTACCGGGTCATCGTAACCAAGTCCACCGTTCCCGTGGGTACCGCGGACAAGGTGCGCGCGGCGGTGGCCGCGGAGCTCGCCGCGCGCGGCACGGCACGGGAGTTCAGCGTTGTGTCGAATCCGGAATTCCTCAAGGAAGGCGCGGCAGTGGAGGATTTCATGCGCCCGGACCGCATCGTCATCGGCTCGGACGACGCGCGCGCCACGGCGTTGCTGCATGAGCTGTACGCGCCCTTTCAGCGCAACCACGAGCGCATCCTGCAGATGAGCGTGCGCTCGGCCGAGCTCACCAAGTACGCCGCCAACGCGATGCTGGCGACGCGCATCTCCTTCATGAACGAGCTCGCCAATCTTGCCGAGCTCCTCGAGGCCGACGTCGAGGAAGTGCGGCGCGGCATCGGCTCGGACCCTCGCATCGGCTTTGATTTCCTGTACGCCGGCGCGGGCTTTGGCGGCTCGTGCTTTCCAAAGGATGTCGCCGCGCTGCAGCGCACCGCGTCGGAGGCGGGCCGGCCGCTGCAACTGCTCGGCGCCGTGGAATCGGTGAACGAAGCACAGAAGCACGTGCTCGGCGCCAAGATCCGCAGGCGCTTCGGCGAGCGGCTTGCGGGAAGGCGCTTCGCGCTGTGGGGCCTCGCGTTCAAGGCCAACACGGACGATCTGCGCGAGGCCGCGAGCCTCACGCTGATCGCCGATCTGCTCGCCGCAGGCGCTGCCGTGCGCGCCTACGATCCGGTGGCGGGGGCGGCGGCGCGGCGCCTGTACGCCGGCGAGAAGCGGGTGGAAATCGTGGATGGCGCACTGCAGGCGGCCGAGGGCTGCGACGCGCTCGCCATCGTCACCGAGTGGCGCGAGTTCCGCAGCCCGGATTTCGCCGCGCTCAAGGCGCGGCTCGCCGCGCCGGTGATCTTCGACGGCCGCAACCTGTACGATCCGACCGTGGTCAAGGCGCACGGATTCGAGTACTTCGCCATCGGCAGGCGCACATGAGGAAGCCCGACACCGCGAAGGCGCGCGTGCTGGTGGTGGGCGACGTGATGCTCGACCGCTACTGGTACGGCGACGCGACGCGCATCTCGCCGGAAGCGCCGGTGCCGGTGGTGCTGTGGCAGCGCGAGGAAGAGCGCCTTGGCGGCGCCGCCAACGTGGCGCGCAACTGCGCGGCGCTGGGGGCGCCGACCACGCTCCTGTCGGTCACGGGCCGCGACGAGGCCGGCGAGCGCGTGGCGCAGCTGCTGCGGGAGGAGGGCGTCACGGCGAGCCTGCGGCGCGACCCCTCGGTGCGCACCACGCAGAAACTGCGCGTGGTGCACAAGAAGCAGCAGCTGCTGCGCATCGACATGGAGACGCCGCCCTCGAGAGAGGTGCTCGCCTCGAAGCTCGCCGACTACCGCAAGGCGCTGCCCGCGTGCGACGTGGTGCTGCTCTCGGACTACGGCAAGGGCGGGCTCGCGCACGTCGCCGTCATGATCCGCGAGGGGCGCCGGGCGAAAAAGACGGTGCTGGTCGACCCGAAAGGCGACGACTACTCGCGCTACCGAGGGGCGAGCATCCTCACGCCGAACCTGAAAGAGCTCGAGGACGTGGTCGGGCGCTGGAAGGACGAGCGCGACCTCGCGGCGCGCGCGCAGGCGTTGCGCGCGAAGCTGCGCCTGGACGCGCTGCTGCTCACGCGAGGCGAGGACGGCATGACGCTCTACCGGCCGGGGCGCGCGGTGCGCATCAAGGGCGAGCCGCGCGAGGTGGCCGACGTCACCGGCGCGGGCGACACCGTGATCGGCGTGCTGGCGGTGATGCTCGCCGCCGGCGAAAGCCTGGAGTCCGCGGCGCGCTTCGCCAACCGCGCCGGCGGCATCAAGGTCACCAAGTTCGGCACCGCGGTGGTGACCCGCGACGAGCTCTACGGGGGGAACTGATGCTGACCGTCGTCACCGGCGCTGCCGGGTTCATCGGCTCGAGGCTGGTCGCGGCACTCAATCGCGAAGGCGTGAGCGAGATCCTGGCCGTCGACAACCTCGAGAACGTCGACAAGCTGCCGAACCTCGCCGCCTGCGAGATCGACGACTATCTCGACAAGCGCGAGTTCATCGCGCGGCTGGAGGCCGGCCAGTTCGACGGCACGATCGACGCGGTGCTGCACCAGGGCGCCTGCTCCGACACCATGGCCGCCGACGGGCGCTACGTGATGGAGAACAACTACCGCTACTCGCGCGCGCTGCTCGACTGGTGCCAGGAGGAGGAGGTGCCGCTCGTCTACGCTTCGTCGGCGGCGGTGTATGGCGCCGGCGCGGGCGGCTTTCGCGAGGAGCGCGCCTGCGAGGCGCCGCTCAATGTCTACGGCTATTCCAAGTTCCTGTTCGACCAGTACGTGCGGCGCACGCTGCCCGGACGCTCGGCGCAGATCGTGGGCCTGCGCTACTTCAACGTCTACGGCCCGAACGAGGCGCACAAGGGCCGCATGGCCTCGGTCGCCTACCATGCCTGGCACCAGCTGGCTGCCGAGGGGCGCGTCAAGCTTTTCGTCGGCTCGGGCGGCTTCGGCGACGGCGAGCAGCGCCGCGACTTCATCCACGTCGACGACGTGGTGAAGGTGAACCTGCATTTCCTTGAGCACCGCGCCCGCTCGGGCATCTTCAACTGCGGCACCGGGCGCGCGCAGACCTTCAACGAGCTCGCCGCGGCGGTGGTGAACGCGGCCCGCGGCACACGTGCCAAGGCCGCGGAACTCGCCGCGCAGAAGCTGATCGAGTACGTCGCATTCCCGCCGGCGCTCGCCGCGCGCTACCAGAGCTTCACCGAGGCCGACCTGACGCAGCTGCGCGCCGCCGGCTACGGGGGCGAGTTCATGGACGTGGCGCAAGGCGTGGCCGCCTACGTCGAGGAGCGGTTGCGGGCGTGAAGCGCACGATCGAAGACTTCATCGGCGACACCCCGCTCGCGCGCCTGCAGCGGCTGCCGGGCGAGGGCAACCGGCGCAGCGGCAACGTGATCCTCGCCAAGCTGGAAGGCAACAACCCGGCGGGCTCGGTCAAGGACCGGCCGGCGATCTCCATGGTGCGGCGCGCCGAGGAGCGCGGCACGATCAGGAAGGGCGACGTGCTGATCGAACCCACCTCCGGCAATACGGGCATCGCGCTCGCCATGGCCGCCGCGATCCGCGGCTTTCGCATGATCCTCATCATGCCCGAGCACCTGTCGGTGGAGCGGCGCCAGACGATGCGCGCCTACGGCGCGGAGATCATCCTCACGCCGCAGAAGGGCGGCATGGAAACCGCGCGCGACCTCGCCGAGAAGATGGTGCGCGAGGGCAAGGGCATCATGCTCGACCAGTTCGCCAACCCGGACAATCCGCTCGCGCACTACGAAACCACCGGGCCCGAGATCTGGCGCGACACCGAAGGCAGGATCACGCACTTCGTCTCCTCGATGGGCACCACCGGCACCATCATGGGCTGCTCGCGGTTCTTCAAGGAGAAGAATGCGAAGATCCAGATCGTCGGCTGCCAGCCCGAGGAGGGCTCGCAGATTCCCGGCATCCGCAAGTGGCCCGACGCCTACCTGCCGAAGATCTACGACAAGGCGCGCGTCGACCGGCTGGAATACGTGAGCCAGGCCGACGCCGAGGAGATGGCGCGGCGCCTGGCGCGCGAGGAGGGCATCTTCGCCGGCATCTCTTCGGGCGGCGCCACGGCGGTGGCGCTGCGCATCGCCGCGGAGCTGAAGAACGCGGTCATCGTCACCATCATCTGCGACCGCGGCGACCGCTACCTGTCCACCGGCGTGTTTCCGGACTAAATGGTGACAGTCACCATTTGCTGCGTGTGACGCCGATTCTAGCCTTCGATATCGAAACCGTCCCCGATGTCGCGGGCATCCGGCGCCTGCACGAGCTGCCGGCGTCGCTGCCCGATCGCGAGGTGGCCGAGATCGCGTTCCAGAAGCGGCGCACGCAGACCGGGAACGACTTTCTCGGCCCGCAGCTGCAGCGCGTCGCCGTGATCTCCTGCGTGCTGCGCGAGGCCGACAGCATCAAGGTGTTCTCGATCGGCGAGCCCGAGACCCCCGAGAAGGAGGCGATCCAGCGCTTCTTCGACGGCATCGAGAAGCTGGTGCCGCAGCTCGTGTCCTGGAACGGCGGCGGCTTCGACCTGCCGGTGCTCAATTACCGCGCGCTCATCCACGGCGTCGCGGCCCCGAAGTTCTGGGACCAGGGCGAGGACGACCGCGACTTCCGCTTCAACAGCTACGTCGGCCGCTACCATGCGCGCCACCTCGACCTGATGGACGTGCTCGCCATGTACCAGCCGCGCAACAACGCGCCGCTCGACGACGTGGCGCAGCTCGCCGGCCTGCCGGGCAAGATCGGCGTCGGCGGCGCCCAGGTGTGGCCCGCCTACCTCGAGGGGCGCATGGCCGAGATCCGCGACTACTGCGAGGCCGACACCGCCAACACGTACCTGCTTTACCTGCGCTTTCAGAAGCTGCGCGGGGCGCTCACCGAGGCGCAGTACGCCAAGGAGTGCGCGCTGCTGCGCGGCGCGCTCGGGAAGCTGCAAGGCGCGCACTGGCGCGAGTTTCTCTCCCGTTGGTCCGCCTAGACGTCTACGCGCTCGATGCCGGCGGCCACGGCATCGCGCGCAACGCCGAGGGCAAGGTCGTGTTCGTCGAGGGCGCGCTCGGCGGCGAGACCGTCGACGCCCAGGTGCTGCGCTCGAAGCCCAAGTTCGACACCGCGCGCACCGTGGCCGTGCACAAGGCATCGCACGGCCGCCGCACGCCGCCCTGCCCCTGGTATGAGAGCTGCGGCGGTTGCGCCATCCAGCACGCCGACGCGCGCACCCAGGTCGCGGCCAAGCAGCGCTGGCTGGAAGACTGCTTCGAGCGCATCGGCAAGGTAAAGCCGGAATCGATGCTCGCGCCGATCTACGGCGAGGAGTGGGGCTATCGCCGGCGCGCGCGGCTCTCGGTGCGCTACGTCGAGAAGAAGGGCGGGGCGATGGTGGGCTTTCGCGAGCGCCGCTCCACGTTCGTCGCCGACATGCAGAGCTGCCTGGTGCTGCCGGCGCACGTCTCGGCGCTGATCCCCAGGCTACGCGAACTGATCGGCCAGTTCTCGATCCGCGAGCGCGTGCCGCAGATCGAGGTGGCGGTGGGGGACGAGACGGTGGTGCTGGTGTTCCGGCACCTGCAGCCCTTCAGTGACGCCGACCTCGCGCTGCTGCGCGCCTTTGCCGAGGCGTCAAGGGTGCAGGTGTGGCTGCAGCCGCGCGGGCCGGACACCGCGGCGCCGTTCCATCCGCTGCCCGCCCCCGAGCTGTTCTACGCGCTGCCCGAGTTCGGCCTGCGCATCGCCTTCCAGCCCACCGATTTCACCCAGGTCAACCATGCGGTGAACCGGCTGCTGGTGTCGCGCGCGGTGCGCCTGCTCGACCCGCAGCCCGGGGAGCGCATCGGCGACCTGTTCTGCGGCCTGGGCAACTTCTCGCTGCCGCTGGCCACGCGCGGGGCGCAGGTGATCGGGCTCGAGGGCGCGAAGGCGCTGGTCGAGCGCGCTCGCGCCAATGCGCTCGCCAACGGCCTCACGGCGCAGTTCGAGGCGGCGAACCTGTTCGAGCCCAACCTCGCGCCCTGGGGCGCCTTCGACAAGCTGCTGGTCGATCCGCCGCGCGAGGGCGCGATGGAGGTCATGAAGGCGCTGCCGGAGGCCTGGCCGCGGCGCCTGCTCTACGTGAGCTGCGACGCGGCGACGCTCGCGCGCGACGCCGGCGTGCTGGTCAACACCAAGGGCTTTCGCCTCGCGGCGGCGGGGGTGGTGAACATGTTTCCGCATACCGCGCACGTGGAGTCGATGGCGCTGTTCGAGCGCTAGAAAAACAAAGGGCGCCTCGCGGCGCCCTTGGATCCTTCCTGAAACGAACGTTCAGTCGCGCTCGCCCCCCAGCGCCATCAGCAGGTGCAGCAGGTTGGCGAAGATGTTGAACAGGCTCATGTACACGCCCGTGGTCGCCATCACGTAGTTGGTCTCGCCCCCGCGGATGATGCGCTGCAGGTCGTACAGCAGGAACAGCGAGAACACCACGATCACCAGCGTCGAGATGGTGAGCGCCAGCGCCGGGATCTGCAGGAACATGTTGGCGAGCATCGCCGCCAGCAGGGCGAGCATGCCGACGAACAGGAACTTGCCCATGAAGCTGAAGTCGCGCTTCGTCGTCATGGCGATCGCGCCCATCGCGGCGAAGATCGCGCCGGTGCCCACGGCGGCGTAGCCGACCAGCGCCATGCCGTTCTTCAGCGACAGCGCGACGTTCAGGATCGGCCCCAGCCACCAGCCGAGCAGGCCGGTCATGAGCAGGAGCAGCGCCACGCCGATGCCGCTGTTGCGGTTGGCGGCGATGCCGAACTGCAGGCCGATGACGGCCGCCAGCATCACCACGGTGCTGATGATCGGGCTCGACATGATGACGCCGCTGGTCGCCATGCCGATGTAGGCGCCGATCACGGTCGGCACCATGGTCAGGGCGAGCAGCAGGTAGGTGTTGCGCAGGACTTTCTGCGCGCCGGCCGATACGACGTCCGCCGTGTAAGGCGCGCTGCCGCGCCCGGGACTGCGTTCGTTGGTCGGGATCGGCTTCAGTTCAGGTTGCATCCGTTTCCTCCTGGGTTGCAGACTAGGCTAAGACTACCAAACAAACGCAAAGTTTCAACGCCTTGCGACAGGTAAAATGGGGTCGCCGGTGGGCGTTTTCAATACGGAAGGGTGGCAGAGCGGTCGAATGCGCCGGTCTTGAAAACCGGAAGGGCCTCACGGTCCTCGGGGGTTCGAATCCCTCCCCTTCCGCCATACGCAAGCTCAGGAATTGTCTGGCTTTTCGGCTAGAATCGCGGACCTTTCCATGGCGCTCATCGTACAGAAATTCGGCGGCACCTCGGTCGGCTCGGCGGAGCGCATCCGCAACGTCGCGCAGCGCGTCGTCAAGTGGAAGCGCGCCGGCCACGACATCGTCGTCGTGACCTCGGCGATGGCCGGCGAGACCAACCGCCTGCTTGCCCTGGCGGCCGAAATGCAGGCGCATCCCGATCCGCGCGAGCTCGACGTGGTGGCGGCGACCGGCGAGCAGGTGAGCGCCGGCCTGGTGGCGATGGCGCTGATCGAATGCGGCACGCCGGCGCGCAGCTACGCCGGCTGGCAGGTGGCGGTGCGCACCGACAGCGCGCACAACAAGGCGCGCATCGCGAAAATCGACGAGGCGCGCATCCGCAAGGACCTCGCGGCGGGACGCGTGGTGGTGGTCGCGGGATTCCAGGGCGTGGACGACGAGGGCAACGTCACTACGCTCGGGCGCGGCGGCTCGGACACGTCCGCCGTGGCGCTTGCCGCGGCGCTCAAGGCCGAGGAGTGCCATATCTTTACCGACGTCGACGGCGTATTCACGGCCGACCCGCGCATCGTGCCCGAGGCGCGGCGCCTGCATACGGTCACGTTCGAGGAAATGCTGGAAATGGCGAGCGCCGGCTCCAAGGTGCTGCAGATCCGCTCCGTGGAATTCGCCGGCAAGTACCGGGTGCCGACGCGCGTGCTGTCCAGTCTCACCGACCCGATGCTGCCGGTGGCCGAGGAGGGCCGCGCCGGCACGCTCATCACTTTCGAGGAAGATCCGCATATGGCGATGGAAAAAGCGCTCGTCTCCGGCGTCGCCGCGCAGCGCGACGAGGCCAAGATCACCGTGCACAGCGTGCCCGACAAGCCGGGCATCGCCTACGCGGTCCTCGGCCCGATCGCCGACGCCAACATCAACGTCGACGTCATCGTGCAGAACGTGAGCCACGACGGCATGACCGACCTGTCGTTCACCGTCAGCCGCGGCGACCTGCCGCGGGCGATGAAGATCCTGAAGGACCAGGTCAAGCCGCACATCGGCTGCAAGGACGTGACCGGCGACGACCGCATGGCGAAGGTGTCGATCGTCGGCGTCGGCATGCGCTCGCACGCGGGCATCGCCGCGCAGATGTTCCGCACGCTCGCCGAGGAGGGCATCAACATCCAGATGATCTCCACCTCGGAGATCAAGATCTCGGTGGTGGTGGACGAGAAGTACGCCGAGCTCGCGGTGCGCGTGCTGCATAAGGCGTTCGAGCTCGATCAGAAGTAGCTGGAGCGGGTACAATCCCCCTCCTGCGGAGTGATGCCCGAGTGGCCGAAGGGGGCGCCCTGCTAAGGCGTTATACGGGCAAAACCCGTATCGAGGGTTCGAATCCCTCTCACTCCGCCAGTACCGAGCTGCAGACCCAGCCTGTCTTCCTCGACGCCCTCCCTTGATCGGGGTATTCCAAACGCCAGCCGTGCGCCTAGAATAGATATCGAAACGACGGGCAAGCGTCACGAGCACAGGGGAGGGGACCATGGCAACGACAGACCGGGAAGGCGTTCAGCCGCGGCGGTTTGCAGGCGCCGCATTTGTCTCACTGCTTGCGGCGCTACTCATCGGCGGGTGCGGCGATGGCGGCGCGCCCGCGGCCTCGAGCGAACCGCCGTCGCAGGCGGCCGCGCAGGATACCGAATGGCTCGAAGCGGCCGCGCAAGTCGCGGCCCCCGGAGGGGAGGCCGCCCTGGCGGTCGAGGCGACGCGCGAGATGCCGGCCGCGGGCCTTGGCTTCGCGCGGCGTACTCGCGAGGTGCTCGTATTCGGCGACAGCCTGAGCGACGTCGGCACGTACAAGGTCGGTACGATTGCACAGGTTGGCGGCGGCAAGTTCACCACCAATCCGGGCCCGGTCTGGGCAGAGACGATCGGCGTGCTGCTGCGAGCGCGCGTGACGCCCTTCCGGCAGGGGTTTGGCGGCGTATCCCAGGTTCTGGGCGGCACCGGGTATGCAATGGGCGGTGCGCGCGTGTCGCAGCAGCCTGGGATCGGCTGCAATCTCGAAGCCACGGGCTGTACCGCAGCGCTGACGATCCCGGTCACGCAACAGATCGGCGACTACCTCGCCGCCAACGACGATCGCTTCAGGCGCGATCAGCTGGTATTCCTCCTGGCGGGCGCCAACGACATCTTCTTCCAGCTGGGGATATTCCAGGCTGCGGTCGCGGCCTGTTTCTCGCTCCCCCCCAGCGAGATCCAGCCGTGCGTGGGCCAGGCACAGAATGGGGCGCTTGCCGAGGTCCAGAAAGCCGCGCTCGAGCTGGCGGGGCAGGTGCAGCGCATCATCGGCAAGGGCGCCACGCGCGTCGTGGTGCTGAATCTGCCGGAGATCAGCGACACGCCGTTCGGGAATTCACCCGAGGCGGCGCCCGTGCGGCCGCTCATCGCGGGCATGGTGCAGCTGTTCAATGGCACGCTTGCTGCGGGGCTCGGCGGGACGGGGGCGACGTTGCTCGACTTACACACGGAGTTCTCGCGCGTCATCCAGAATCCCTACTTTTACCTGGTGCGCGAAATCAACGTGCCCGCGTGTGATGCCGCCAAGATCGAGGCCATCACCGGCGGTCTCGAGAAGGGCGGCTCGAGCCTGTTCTGCTCAAGGCAGACGCTGCTGCAAAACGGTGCCGCGCTGACCTACCTGTTTGCCGACGGCGTGCACCCGACCACGCTCGGGCACCTGATCGTTGCGCGCTTCGTGCTGATCGGGATCTGGAAGGAGGGCTTGCTGTAGGCGCGGCCCGCCTTCAGCCACCCGCCCGCTTCACCAGCTCCTCGAGCGCCTCGTAGGGCTGGGCGCCG
>JAOUGZ010000467.1 GCA_029865405.1 Betaproteobacteria bacterium | reverse complement strand
GATCATTCCGGAGAAGGCCGACTATTGGAGCGGCAGGGGCAAATGACCGCCCCGCCCGACGACAGGGGCCAGCTCGATTTCCTGCAGCACGTTCAGCGGATTTTTGACGAAGGCGAGTTTGTCGCGACGTATAAGTTCGCCCTGCTCATCGCGCTGGTGGAGCTGGCGATAGAGCGCGGCGACGACACGGGCGCGCCCCTGGAGCTGGATCTCCATTCCATCGCGGAGAAGTTCATCGAGCAGTACTGGCCTCACGCCGCACCCTACGGCGCGGCCGACGGCGCGCCTGCCGTGCTGGTCCAGAACAATGGCCGCCAGGCCGCTATCGTGAAGCGCATCGCGGAAGTGCGCGAGCGATTCGGCAACCTCGCGCGCGCCAAAAGCGACAGGAGCTGGCCAGGCTTCGTCGGCAGCATCGCGCAGATCGTCAAGGACATGCCCCTCTGGAAGCTGCAGACCCTGCGGCGCCAGAACGTTCCCTTCCTCTACGAAAGAAGCAGCGGCCCACGCATCACGCTTCTTCCCGGCGTTGCGTTCAATCTGCGGCGATTCGGTGCGCTGATACAGCTACTCGCCAGGTCCGCATGGGTTCAGCACATCCGCGCAAACCCCAGGAACGCGCCAGCGGTAGGCGGCGCGACCGACCTGGAGTTGTTCCTGTTCGGCAGCGCGCGAGTCGATCTCTCCGCGGCAAGGGCCGCGCTCCAGGACATCCAGGAGAACCGCTGCTTCTACTGCGAGAGCGCGTTGAAGCAGGACCCCCACGTCGATCACTTCATTCCGTGGTCGCGGTACCCCCGCGATCTGGCCCAAAACTTCGTTCTTGCGCACAACAACTGCAACCTCGACAAGGGCGACATGCTTTGCGCCCCGGCGCACCTCGCGCACTGGGTCAAGCGCAACCGTGAACTGGGGGCCGACCTTGCGGCTCGCCTGTCGCCGGCAGGATTCCTTGACGATCAGGCCGCGGCGCTGCAGGTAGCCCGCTGGGCCTATCGACAGGCCGAGGCAACGTCGGCGCAGCTTTGGGTGAGTTTGAAATACACGGTCAATGCCGACCGGCGGTGTTTGGAGATATTAGGCGGGTGAGGCCGGTTGCATGGCGGCGGGCTCATTCGCCGATCAGCCGGTGGCGCAGGGGACGAGCCAGCAGCGGTTCAGCCCAAGCCGAGCCAGAACCGCAGTGCCTCCTCTACCCGGCCAAGATCCGCCGCGCTCAAGCGGCCGAACGGCTTCGTCGACAGCATGGCGCGCGGAACGGTCGTGACTTTGTCAGCCATCACGTCCGAAGTGCGCGACAGTCCGTTCGCCGCTGCCGGCTCGATCCGCACGCGGAAGAGCGGCGCATCGATCAGCTCCGAAGTCAGCAGACAGACTGTGACGCTGTCGCGATAGGGAAGGGTTTCGCCCGCCTGGACGACGAGCGCGGGGCGGGGCTTGGCGGTGTAGGCGCCTTTCGCGGCGACGGCAACGAGATCGCCGCGGCGCAGACTCATTCCGGCAGGTGGATGAACTGCTGCCAGTTGTCGCGCCGGTCGGCGTCGTTCGCGAGCCGGCACTGACGGCGCAATTGCGCGAGAAAAGCCTTGGTGCGCCGCGGCTTGGCAACGCGAGCGCGCTTCCGTGGGGGTCCGAGGCGGCGGGATTCAGGTGCGTTCACGAGGTTCTCCGGCTAAGTCCTCGATGTCGATATTACCAGCCACGCCGCGCTGCCGCAGGCGGCGAGCAGCACGCTCGAATCCGGAAAAACGTTCACGTCCCGCTGCGGTACGCGGCGAGATCGCGCTCATCCTCCTTGATCCAGGATTGCATTTGCGCGGACGTGAAGCTGCGCGGCGCCGGCAACGGGCGCCCCTCCTCGCGCAGGCTCGCCGCAAGCGACAGCAGCAACCGCCGCCGTTCCTCGGCGCTCAGGCGCCGCGCGGCAGACTCGATTTCCAGGAAATTGCCCATGGACGGAAGGCTACACCTCGAACCCGCCCCGGACAATGCGCGACCTCGACTACCCCGCCGCGGTGGGCGGTGCGATGAAGCAGGGGTGAGCCAGCGAGTGCTGCCCAGCTAGGCGAAGACGACCTTGGCGGCGTCGAGTTTGCGCGCTGCCTTGACGAGTTTTTCGTCGAAGGTCGCGAATCGTTCCGCGCCGGTGCTGCCGGCCAGGTGCAGGGCATCGGCGAAGTCGATGCCGCCCTCGTGCCACTCGAGCGCCCGGGCGATGCGCTGGGGGTCCTCGGTAGAGAGGTCCGGCAAGCCCAGCAGCGCGCGCAACAGGCGCACGACCTCGACGCGGGGCAGCCGGTAGCCGCCGCGCAGCACCCACTCGGTTTCGAGCAGCACGGTGACAGGCACGAACACGGGGTTTGCCTCGATCAGCGTGCGCGCGCGGCGCGCCTGGACGGCTTCGTCGTTGACCGGGAAGCGGACGACGGCCTTGGAGTCGAGCACGATCACCGCCGGCGGCGCTTCTTCGCCTCGGCGGCGACTGCCGCGTCCATCTGCGCGAGGCTCAGGGCGCGCCCGCGGTAGCCAGCGCTGCCGAACACCTCCGAAACGCGCGTGGGAGAGAAGGGCTTGAGCGGCCGCAACAGCACCCCTTCGGGCGTGTCTTCCACGGCGAACTCCGCCCCCGCCTGCAGCTTGCGCGCGCTGCGGATGGAGCTGGGCAGCACGACCTGCCCCTTGCTGGAGAGCTTGGTGGTTGCCATGGGTGCGCGGACCTCCCGGTGATGAGGACGATAAGACTAAAGTAAGACATTGAACGCCTGCGGCGGGTCATTCGGCGAGCTTCACCACGCCCGCACTCTCATCCTTCAACCCCACCCCCGTCACCCCCCTCGCCACCCCCGCCGCCGCGATCCAGTCAATCCTCCGCGCCGCCGCCTCAATCCCCAGCCCCTCCGGCCGGATGTTCGACACGCAATTCCTTTCCGCATCCGTGCGCCCGGGCCGCGGAGCGAAGGTCAGGTAAGCCCCCAGGCTGTCGGGCGAGGATAGCCCCGGGCGCTCGCCGATGAGTACCACGATGAGCTGGGCGCCGAACGCCGCACCAATCTCGTCGCCGAGCGCGACGCGGCCCTGGAGCGCGATCGCGACGCTCGCCGCGGCCCAGCGCTGCGGCGCGAGGGCGATCAGGGCGCGCACGAGGGGCACGGCGTGGCGCTCCACCGCGAGGGCCGAGAGGCCGTCCTCGATGGCGAGCGCGAAGGAGTGATCGGATCTAGAGATAGCTGAATCCGGCGCGAGACGGCGGCCGAGGTCGGGGCGGCGAAGATAGGTCG